>NZ_JAYUPA010000271.1:0-5619 GCF_043760365.1 Armatimonas sp. | reverse complement strand
GGAAGATGTTCTGGGGAATGATCCCGATCTTCGCCTTGCCCACGGAGAGCAGGCCGGGGCAGTTGGTGCCGATCAGCCGGGTTTTCTTGACGCGCTTGACGTAGTCGGTAGCCGTGATCATGTCCTGCTGGCTCAGACCGTCGGTGATACAGACGATCAGCTCACAGCCCGCGTCCGCGCCCTCGATGATCGAGTCGGCGGCGAACTTGGGAGGCACCACGACAAAGTGGGCGTTGGCACCGGTCTTCTCGACCGCTTCCGCGACCGTGTTGAACACCGGAACCGTGTACTTTCCATCATCGCTGGTCCAGGTCTGACCACCCTTGCCGGGGGTTACCCCCGCAACGACCTGTGTGCCGTAGGCGAGCATCTGCCCACTGTGAAAGGTGCCTTCCCGACCGGTGATGCCAGAGACGACAACCTTGGTTGTTTCATCAATCAGAATCGCCATTTTTCGTTTATTTCTGTCGTTTCAGGTAGTAGGTTGCGACTTCCTCAACGTACTCGTCACCCTCTTCATTTTCGCTGTTCTCTTCTGCGTAGGTTACTTCGCTGATCTGCACCGAGATTAGCTCCCAGTTATCCGCACCCAGCTCATTGAGCATTGTCTCGTCGTCCGTATCTTCTGCGGAGGTGATAATTTTATATTCCCAGGCCATGGTAGTTCTTCTTTCTTTTAGGGCTGTTAGAGCAGCGCGACAACTTTCAGTGCGGCTTCCTGCATGGTGGCCGCAGGGACAAGGTTAGCGTCTTTGAGGAGCGCGAGGCCCTCTTCGGAGTTGGTTCCTGCAAGGCGAACGACCAGCGGGACTTTGATGTCCATGGTGCTGGCGGCCTCGATAATACCCTTCGCCACCTCGTCGCCACGGGTGATTCCACCAAAGATATTGATCAGGATCGCCTTCACGTCTTTATCGAGTAGGATCAGCTCAAGGGAGCTACGCACCAGCTCGGCCTTGGCGCCGCCTCCGATGTCTAAGAAGTTGGCAGGCTGACCGCCCGCCCGCTTGACTTCGTCCATCGTGCCCATCACAAGCCCGGCGCCGTTGCAGATAATGCCGACGTTGCCGCCTAGATGGACATAGTTGTTGATCCCACGCCGCCGCGCTTCTTTCTCAAAGTGATTCAGCTCGTCGGAGTCCTCGCCGTGCGCGGCAAGCTCGGGATGACGGTAGAGGGTATTGTCGTCAATGTCTATCTTCGCATCGCCCGCGATAAAGTTACCGTCGGCGAGCACTACTAGTGGGTTGATCTCAGCCAGGGTGGCATCGGACTTCAAACATGCTTGGTAGAGGTTCTTGATAAACGGGGCGAGCTTGGAGAGCTCGGAGTCTGGGATGCCGCCTTTACGGGCCAGCTCGCGGATGTGAAAATCTTTGACGCCGATCGCGGGATCCACGGGATGGCGGCCAATGGCATCGGGGTGAGAGTGGGCCACTTCCTCGATATCCATACCTCCCTGGGAGGAGAGAATCAGCACGTTGCGCTGAGTGTCGCGGTCCACAACCACGCCTAGATAATACTCTTTGGCGATCGGGAGTAGCTCCTCCACTAAGAGCGTCGTGATTGTCAGTTCTTCTTTGGCTTGCTCAAAATAGAGCTTTTTGCCTAAGATCGAACCCGCGAACTCCGCACACGCCTCGGCGGTTTTTGCCACCTTCACGGCTCCGGCCTTGCCCCGCCCGCCCGCGAGCACCTGAGCTTTTACCACTGCCCCGCCCCCGAGTGACTCGGCGGCGGCTTTAACCTCGTCTTGGGTCGTACAGACGATCCCCTTGGGCGTAGGCACTCCAAACTGAGCCAGGAGCGCTTTAGCCTGATATTCCTGCATCTTCATAGCGGAGGTATTGTACCCGATCTTAGAGCAAGCGCAGTGGGGTGAAGGCGATCCGGTCACAGGCGACACAGTAGCAGCGCACGCCCGAGATTTCTTCGCCCTGGCAGACCAGGGCTTCGTCCTCTGGGAACGAGCGCAGGTGCACATGCCCGTAAACACAGGCGCTCACTCCAGCGGCACGGAGAATGTCTAAAAAGGGCTGGGGTGGGTAGTGGAGCATCGCGATCTTCACGGGCGCACCGGCGATTCCCACCAGGCTCTTCTCCAGGCGCTTGCGCTCGCGTTCCAGAATCCTGTCGTCGCTGAGGTCCCAGCCACGGGTTCCGGCGATACCGATGTCGCCAAAACGCTGGGGCGGATCCAGTAGCCCGGGGAACTTCAGGCGCTTGTCAGACTCCCACCAGTAGTCGTGGTTGCCCTTGATGCAGATTTTTGTGCCGGGAAGCTTGGTGAGAAACTCCAGATCAGGCGTCGCCTGGCGCGGTTTTGTGGCCCACGAGAGGTCGCCTGGGATGAGAAGTATGTCATCGTCGCCGAGGGTCTGCCAAGCGCGTTTGAGAATTTTCTCGGGGTGATGCCACCACTCACTGCCGAAGCGGTGCATGGTCTTATTCACCCCGAAGCCTAAGTGTGTGTCTGCGAGGGCAAAGACTCTGGGATCTGTGGGGGACGCGTTATTCGACAATCGAATCGTGAACCCGGACACTGCTCCAGAGGTGCTTATTTGCGGCGATAAACGCAAGATGCACCGGGTGATCCTGGTACACATCGTGCCCGGCGGTGTCCTCAAAAGCCGTCAGGAGTGCCACAGCGTAGCCGTTATCTACAACCTCGCGCGGTGTCCCCGCCGTGTGCCCCACTTTGAAAAACGTCAGGCCCGGAATCGCCGCCAGGGTGCGACAGCCCGCCGCAAGCGCTTCGGCATCGCCGGGCTGAGCAGCTTCGCGGGGATAGAAATAGACTGCGTGAAAAAACATGACTGCTATTCTACTCGATTCCTGCCGTTTTTAATGCCGCTTCCAGCCGGTGATCGCCCTCGCCTTGGTTACCCACGAGCGTTGCCACGATCTTGCCGTCTTTGCCAATCACGATTGTGACGGGGATCATGGTGACACCGAACTTATTGCGAGCCACACTCTTGAACATATCGCGGCCAGCGGGGTCTAGGACAAGAGGGAAGGTGAATTTGTTCGTCTTGCGCCAAGCGTTGTATTTCTCTGTCTCATCAAAGACATTGGCGGCCAAGATCGTTACATCCTCACGGCTCTTAAGTCCCTGCCAGACTTTCTCTAGGTGTGGAAACGATGCGATGCACGGGCCACACCACGTTGCCCAGAAGTCCAGAACAACGACTTTCTTTCCCTTGAAGTCTGCCAAGCGAATACTGGAGCCATCCGGAGCTTGGAATGTGGCATCAGGGGCATCATCTCCCGCCTTGGGCAGACGTGGCGCAGGGGGGGGCTTTGGCGCTGGGACTTCGTTGGTGGGGACGATGGTTAGGTTTGTGCCATCGGGCGAGATGCGGGCACGGTAGATTTTATCGCCAATCTCCATCGGCTTGGCGAGGTCAAACAAGGGGCTGCTAAAATCAATTGCCCCCGTGCCCTTAAGATCAAGCGCTAGATAGACGGGAGCCGTCGGAGTGGAGTTAAACACACCGTCACTATTTGAATCCGCCACAAGTGCCTTAATAGTCTTGCCATTGAACGCGATCTCGCCGACCATCGCTCCGTTGCGTTGTGTGAATATTTTATCGGCGGGCCCGTAGAAGTTGAGGGAGTAGGGACGGCTTGAAACTTCGCCTGTGGCCGGGCCATACGATGCACGCACCGAGCGCTGGACGGTTTTACCATCCCAGATGGCCGGGGCATCGTCGGTGAGATCGCCGTTGTTGTTGTCATCCACAAAGAGCTGGCTTCCCGCAAGAACCACAGTTACCACGGAGCGTGGTCCATCGCCAACCGTGATAGTTCCGTAGCGAGGAGCGGCGCTGTAGGTCGGCTCTTTGGTAATGCTCGCTGGCTTTGTGTCACTCAAAGTCACAGGGACGGGGACAGACTTGAGTCCCAGCTTTCCCTTGTAGGTCTCGGAGAAGGCCACGGGATCGAAGCTGAGCTTGGTGCGCATGGTGCCGGGAATGGTCAAGGGGCTGGCAGGGATAATTTTGGGAGCGTTGGGATCGCGTGGAGGCGCTGGGGCATCCCCGCCCACCGTGCCAATATCCACGCCTGCCTTTTTCAAGGCCGCTTCGAGCCGATGGTCGCCTGTGCTGTAGCCTACGATGGCATCTACGACTTTGCCGTCTTTTCCAATCACAAACGTGGTCGGGATCCCGGTGACCCCAAAGACATTTCGAGAGAGCTTAGTCGCGTTATCGCGGCCCGCCGGATCGTAGCCGTAGGGGAAGCTGTACTTGTCTTTGTTGTCCACCACCCATTTCTCAAATTTTTCACGCTCGTCCGAGGTGCATAGCGCCAACACCGTGGTATCGTCGCGTGTTTTAAGCTTTTTCCACACCTCTTCCAGGTGGGGCATCGCCGCTTTACACGGGCCGCACCAGGTTGCCCAGAAGTCCAGAACGACCACCTTTCCACGCATTGATGCAAAAGTGACTTTCTTTTTTCCTCCAGGAGCATCTACCGAAAAATCTGGCACCATATCTCCTGCCTTGAGCAAGGCAGGTGCCAGAGGCAGGTTTGACGGTGCAGCCGCGGCAGGCGCGGGCTGTATTCGTAGAGGGAGCGCAGGGCGCGTCTCTTGAGTCAGCGCTAGGAGCGCCAAGGGGATTAGGGTTATCATGAACTTAGAATACCTTTTTTAAAGACTTTAAAGTGTTGCAAGCGCCGTACAAGCCGTGTCGACCGTGGGGAAGTTTGTGTTGGGGCGGTTCGGTCTCCAGAGTACAGCGGGAGCGACCGTATTCCGAGGGCGAGACCACTTGGCATGACCATCGGCGAAGGTGTAGTTCGCTCCTTGGCTGTGGCGCTTGAAATGCTGGTAGTTGCTATTGGCGCTAAAGGTGGGGAACTCGACCCGGCACGCGCTTATGACATCGAAGAAATTGCTAAAGTTGGTCGCATAGGCTTGGCGGAGAGCATCCCCCATGAGGATCAGCTCAGCAGGATACTCTGCCTGCGCCAACGAAAAAGTTCCGGGATCGGCGATTGTCGGTACAAAGGCGAGACTTCGCGAAACTTGCGGGTTCATGCCATAGGTGCGGGTTGCTGCCGTTGTTGCGGTGGAGTTCGTATTGGAAACATCGGGGCAGTTCCAAATCTGCCGGTTCTTGGTATAGGGCTCAAGAAGGGCAGGGTAGGTGCTGAGGGGGATACCGCCTATGCCACCAATAGTGAGAGGAACCAGGGTCTCATCGTAGTCTTGAGAGTACATCATGGTGCTGAGAGCGATCTGCTTACAGTTAGAGAGGCAGGCGGTCTGGCGTGCTTTGGCACGGGCTTGGGCAAAAACGGGAAAGAGAATGGCGGCAAGAATCGCAATGATCGCGATAACGACGAGGAGCTCGATGAGGGTAAAAAAACGACGCATGAAAACGTCTCCTTACGAAGGGAAGTGCCCCAATCGGGGTGGATTGTGGGCAGGATAACACAACCTTAAAAAAAGTGCAAAATGAAGGGTTGGCTTTTTCACGAATGGTTTGCCGAGGCCTGAAAGTCCCCGTCTCATCGGCTTCGCCAAGCGGCCCGAGGCCGCGCCAAACGCCTCCTTCTCTGCGGGCTCGGCCCGCTTCGCGCGGAGCGCGGCCCAGAGATGGCCTTTCAGGC
>NZ_JAYUPA010000270.1:0-2015 GCF_043760365.1 Armatimonas sp. | reverse complement strand
CCGCAAGTCGGGCAGATGTCCACGTTGTCGAGGGTCCCGCTCATAGGAGTCTCCCCGTTTTTGCAGCGAGCGCCCGCGACTGCCAGCGCCCAAAGCCGTCTTTGTGGTGCTTCTCGTGGTAGTGCCAGCCCACAGGCGGCGTAGTGCCCACAAGAGCCGCCCGAAACACACGACCTGGCCCCATTAAAAGATTGAAGCCTAGCACCCCGGAGAGCGCGGGATCCAAGCGCCCCGCCTTCACCGCATCGTCGTAGTTGTCGGGCTGGGTGGAAACTTCCCGTGTCGGAGGAACCTCGACGACAAGGGGCGCTTTGCGCAGCGGCGCTAAGACCTTTGTCGGCACCGTTGTATAGACACTACGCCCAGTAGACTGGGTGGCCTTTGGCGCGGCCTTCCGAGTTGCCCAGTCTGCCTGGTGGCGCACCAGCTCGCCCTTGGCGATCCAACAGCCGGGCAGCACCGCGACATACCCGTGCCTGATGCGTCCTCGCAGAGTGTCAACGGCCACACCGATCTCTGCCGCCGCTTCTTTGTAGCTCAGAGCGCCCTCGGGCCGGGTAGCCTGGTGTGCTTCAAGCGCCGCCGTCTTCGCTGCCCGGAGCTGGGCTGCTAGTGCGCCGGACTCTTTGCGAGTCTGCCCGCCTTTGCCCGACCCACGAATTGAGTTCACACGCCGCACTTCCCGGATTTGTGCGACTCGATCAGGAGCCAGAGGCTGGAAGTACTGCCGATTGTTTCGCCCCACCGCAGCGGGAGCCGGGATCAATCCGTCCTTGAGCCACGCCCGCAAGGTGCCCAGGGCGACGCCCGCCTGGTCAGCAAGCTCCTCGATTGAGAACAAGCCGGCAAGTTCGGGCCGGGACGGAACCGGCTTAACGACACGGCATGGTGCGGCTGAGAGCGCTGCGCTTTCGACGCCTGCGCCGCGCACCTGTGCCGCAACAGGGACATACTCCGCACGAGTCTTGGCAAAGGCCTCGACGACGGCAATGGGGAGAAACCGCCCGAACTTGCCAGAACCAACGCACACAAGCCGCCCCTTTCGCACCCATGAGGCCACTGTTTCCGCCCTGACTGCGAGTACCTCGGCGGCCAGGGCGAACGTGAGCGTGCCCTCTGGTTGCGCTGCTCCTCGGTTTGCCGCGAGCTTTGCTTGGGCAAGCCCAATGTTGACTTGGGAGATGTTGCGATCAGACGCTTCGTATCCCCCACGAGCCGCGCCCTGGAGCCACGCCTCGCGGCGGCTAGAGCGAATTGTTTCCAGCTCTTCCGGCGTGGGCATCTTGTAGAGCTGGCAGTGTCCCTCTTTGCACACGGGAGCGATCAGGCCAGCGCCTTGCCACTTGTGCACGGTGCTCTTGCCGACCCCGAGCGCCTTGGTGAGCTGCACCTGGGACAGCAACCCGTCCGGGCGGGACTCGGGGTAGCGCCGTCCGTCAGGCTGCTTAAAACGGTGGGTGGACGAAGCTTCGGCATGGTGCGCTGCGCACCTGTGCCGCTCGGAGCTTCGCCGGGGAGTGCTCGCGATCATCGGGGCCTCCTCGTCTTAGGCTCGACGACCCTACCCAGCGCCCCCACCAGGAGCACCACAGAGGCGACGATCCAGGCACAGCCCGGCTCGCCATACTCCAGGGTAGGCACCCCGGCAACAACCGCCAGTGAGAGCGCCAGCAGGTACAAGCGGATCGCCCCGTCAGAGCGGCGATCCCAGGAGATCTGCTCCTGTCGTGCAGCATGGGCGATGGCCGACAAGAGGCGAATGTTCTTGCGCTCACACTGGGCGCAGAAAACAGTAGCACTGGATACCGGGGCGTCGCAGCCGGGGCACCACCCGAAGCGTATTGGGTAACTCATCACAGAGAACCTCCTGGTAAAATCTCGTCGTGGCTTTCGCCGCAGCGCACCCGGTCTTCGGGCTGGGTGAGGATTGAAACCTTGGTAACATATCGAGAGACGATGGTCTGTCCGGGGTGCTCGGCTTGCCACTTGGCAAACCACGCTTGCAGGGCGGGCAG
>NZ_JAYUPA010000269.1:0-2017 GCF_043760365.1 Armatimonas sp. | reverse complement strand
ATACCAACGGCTACGAGAAAGACAAGCCCCGGGTGATCTGGCCCTGGCGGGACTGGGTGATCAAGGCGCTGAACGCCGACATGCCCTTTGACCAGTTCACCGTGAAGCAGCTCGCGGGAGACTTGCTGCCGCATGCAACTCTGGACGACAAGATCGCGACGGGCTTTCACCGTAATACGATGCTCAATGAAGAGGGTGGCATTGATCCCTTAGAGTACCGCTACTACGCCATGGTGGACCGTATGGGCACGACGGGGGCGACGTGGCTGGGGCTGACGATCCAGTGTGCGCAGTGTCACACGCATAAGTACGATCCCATTACCCACAAAGAGTACTACCAGCTAATGGCCTTCTTGGACAACACAGAGGAGCCCGAGCTGGACGTGGTCACGCCTGAGCTGGCCAAGAAACGCGCCGAGGTCGAGAAGATAATCACGGAGCGTGAGACGACACTCGCGGAGAAATGGCCGATTGCACTGCCCTTACGCTGGAGTGTATCCTCCGCTGAGGACGTAAAAGTGGCGTCGGGCGCAAAGCCCGAAGTGCGGCCCGATGGCGCGGTCTTTATCAGCGGCCCCAGCCCGGATAAAGATACCTACACGCTCACCCTGGGAGGGAGCGGGGAACCTGTCTCTGCGATTCGTCTCGATGCTCTTACGGATCCCGCACTGGGAGGAACGGGGCCGGGGCGAACGGCGCATGGCAACTTTGTGCTCACGGAGATCACCGTCAAAGCGGACGGCAAGCCCGTGAAGCTGGCATTTGGCGAGCATGATTTTGCCCAGGACGGCTTCTCTGCGCAGGCGGCGCTGGATGGGAAATCAAATACGGGTTGGGCGATTGTGGGAGCGGGCAACTGGAATGTGAATCGCACGGCGACCTTTCATCTTGACAAACCCACCACGGCGCAGAAGTGGACCGTAACGCTCAAGCAGGAGTATGGCGGTCAGCACACTCTGGGTAAGTTCCGCCTGAGTCTCGGAGGCGTCCAGCCTGACTCTGATCCGACTCCCGCCGAGCAGCGCAAGAAAGCGGCCTATGCCCAGGCGTTCGCCACGTGGAAGGCGACCCAGCAAGCGGGAGCGGTGCGCTGGGAGGTAGTGCGGCCCGTTAAAGCGACTTCTAATTTGCCACTTCTAACGGTCCAGCCCGATGGCACGGTCCTTGTGAGCGGCGATAGTACCAAGCGCGATGTCTACGATGTCCGGCTTGCGGGCCTGCCGAAAGGCGTCACGGCGCTACGGCTCGAAGCCCTCCCCGATGATCGCTTGCCCAAGCACGGCCCCGGGCGCGTTGCCTACGAAGGCCCCCAGGGGGATTTCTTTTTGAGTACGCTTACCCCCAGTGTCGGAAAGCTCATTAAAGGCGTCTCCACGGTCGGCACGGCGCAGAACGCACTCGATACCAATCCGCAGACCGGCTGGAGTATCAATGGTGCGCAGGGTAAGACCAGTGTGGCAGTCTTTACGTTTGACAAGCCCCTCGAAACCGACACACTCGCTCTCTCGATGGTCTTTGAGCAGTACTACGCCGCCGGGCTGGGCAAGTTTCGCCTCTCGGTAAGCACGGATTCGCGTGCGGGGAAACTCGCGCTCTTGCCGAGCCTGGAAGACGCGCTGGCAAAGAACGATGACACCGCGCTAAGGACGCAGTTTGTTCGTAGTGCTCCCGAGCTGGCAAGTGCCCGCGCCGAGCTGGAGGCTCTGCGAAAAGCTCTGCCTGAGCCACCGACGACACTGGTCTTTACCGAGCGCCCCAAAGCCAACCCGCGCACCACGTTTATCCACAACCGGGGGGAGTTTCTCCAGCCCACGGAGAAAGTGACGGTCGGCGCACCGGTAGTGCTCCCTCCTGTGCGGGGCACGGATCGGCTGGCGTTTGCCCGCTGGCTGGTCTCTAAAGACAACCCGCTCACGGCGCGGGTGATTGTCAACCGTGCTTGGGCGGCGTTCTTTGGCAAGGGCATTGTGAGAACGACCGAGGACTTTGGCTACCAGGGCTCCCCACCGACCCACCC
>NZ_JAYUPA010000268.1:0-5637 GCF_043760365.1 Armatimonas sp. | reverse complement strand
GGACACTCACCGAAAAAAACACTCCCTTAGTGCACCAGCTCTGTACCCGTCTTGACGATCTGCCTTTCGCCATCGAGCTGGCCGCCGCACGCATCGCGAGCCTTCCCCTTGAGGAGCTTGTCCGACGCGTGGATGCTCGTTTTGATCTGCTCACGGGAGGAAACCGCTCCGCACTCCGACGGCAGCAGACTCTCCGTGCCACCATGGACTGGAGCTGGGCACTCCTGACTTCCGACGAACAAGAGGCGCTGCGCCAGCTTGCGATCTTCCCCAGCCCATTCTCTCTGGAAGTCAGCGAGGCGGCCTGCCCCAATAGCCTGAGCCTTCTCCCCTCTCTCGTCGAAAAATCGCTGATTGCCTTTTCCCCAGAGACAGGTCAGTACCGCCTTCTCGAAACAGTCCGGGAGTATGTCATGGAGCAGGGCCTAGGCGAATCGGGTCGCACCGCGCGCTGGGGCTATTTGCGCTATGCTTGCCAACAAGTGGAGAAGGCTGCCAGGAACCAATTCTTGCCCGCAGAGCGTCGGCTCTGGCACGACACCCTCGAAGCGACCTACGACAATCTTCGGCTTGCTCTCGAAAATGCCCTGGAAACCTCCCCCTCGCAAGCCCTCCACCTCGCCGCGAACCTCTGGACATTCTGGTGGGAGCGAGGCTACTGGCACGAAGGACTTCGCACATTACAAGCCGTTTTAGAGATCAGCACGGACAAGAGACTCGATCATTGGGTTCGCGCACAGTTGGGAGCAGGGATACTCGCCTACGAAACAGGTCAGTACGCCAAGGCACATCAGTACCTAACAGAAGCGCATAAACGCGCTCGCCATACGAACGATACTTGGACAGAGGGCGAAGCACTCAGAATACAAGGTCTGGTGCGCTGGAACGAGGGAGATTCAGAGGAGGCACGCACACTCTATCACCAGAGCCAGATGTGCTTTCAACGGAGTGGGCACACAGCGGGCCAAGCAGGCGTTCTGGCCAACCTGGGGCATCTCACCTGGAATCTAGGGAGCCTGGAAGAGTCTACGCAGTACAATTTACAAAGTCGTAGCCTTTACCAGTCCCTTGGGGATGAAGTCGGACTGGCGGAGACAAGCGCCCAACTCGGCCTGATCGCCCGTAGCCAAAGTGACTACGGACGAGCACATCGTTTTTTTGAAGAGGCACTCACCCTGCGCAGAAAACTAGGGCTACGCAGTGGCATTGTCACGGTGCTACACCATCTGGGTGTTCTGGCCTACCTAGAGCACCGCTACGACGACGCACAGACGCGGCTTCAAGAAAGTGTCTCTCTCTGGCGTGCACTTGGCGACCCGGGCTGGCTCGCGCTCTCTCTTTACTATCTTGGGTTGGTACAGCGCGCACAACGCACCTGGGCTGAGGCGATTCTCTCACTCACCGAGGCGCTGCTGCTTCGGCGGCGTCAGGGAACGAAGCGCTCAATCGCAGGACTCCAGTATGCACTGGGCACGATCTGGCTCGAACAAAGACACTACGAAGACGCCCAACAGGCACTCCAAGAGAGCGTCCAGCTTCGGCATGAGATAGGGTTACCAGTCTTCTGCGGAGAAGCACTGGACGCCTTAGCCTGCCTCCATGCACGCCAAGATAACTTTGTCCGAGCCACTGCGCATCTTGCCTGCGCCACAGCTCTCCGCAAGGGCCACGACGAAGTTGAAGAAGAGCATCCCTACCGCGACGAAGCCATGACTAAAACGTCAGAGGCCCTCTCAGCAGAAGAGTGGCAGTGTCTCTGGGAGGAAAGTGTGATGCTCTCACCTCTTAGCCTCTGACGTTTCCTCGTTATCAAACCACGCGGCCGTGCGGCGGAGTCCTTCGTCGAGTTCAAACTGTGGCACATAGCCCAGAGTCCTAAGCCGCTCAATGGCAACCTCCCAGCGCTGCGCATCCCCTACCCACGAGGAACCCGTGTAGGAAAGCGTTGTCTGCCCCGCGAGCCCACGCACTGCGATGAGCTGCTTCGCCAACTGGGTGACAGAGCAGTAGGCCCCAGAGGACAAGTTGTAGCTCTCCCCAACCTCACCCTCTACCGCCAAAGTCAGGAGCCCTTGGACGGTGTCCATCACGTAGGTAAAGTCTCGCACCTGCTGCCCCGTCCCCAGAATCTCCAGATTGGCAGGGTTGGCCCTGAGCTTGCGTAAGAAATCCAGCACCACAAAGCGGGCCATACGCGGGCCGTAGGCGTTGAAGATCCGCGCAATAATCACAGGAGTTTTGTAGACACGTACAAACATTCGTGAGATAACCTCGGCACAGAGCTTACTGGCACCGTAGGGCGAGATGGGCGCAAGCAAATCAGTCTCGGTTATCGGAAAGCTCAGTGGTTCCCCATAGACGGCTCCCGAGGAAATGGCAACCACACGCGCGGTGTTTCCTGCGATTCTCACGGCATTGAGTAGGACGAAAGTTCCCGATGCATTAGCCTCATAGTCATAGACAGGCTCTTGTACAGAACCAGGCACAGAAGCATTCGCTGCGAGATGAAAGACTGCAACAGGTGAAAGCCGCGTGATCAAAGGCTCCACCGTAGTAGCCTCTCTCACATCACCTTCGAGCTTCTCAACTCCAGAAATTCCATCCAGATTGCTCCATTTACCCGCCTGTAAGTTATCTAAAACCGTAACATAGGCTCCAGCGTCGCCCAGCACAGCCACCAAATGCGAGCCAATAAACCCCGCCCCGCCCGTCACAAGCACCTGCTGCCCGGCAAAACGTGCCGCCAATGCCTTCACTTTTTCTTCTGGACTAGTCAACTCTCATTGCCCCTTTCTTTTGAACCAGTGCCCCATAAAGCGCCTCAAGCTGATCTACGACAGCTTGGGTCGAATATTTCTGCTCCACGAGCTTACGCCCCGCTTCACCAAGTTCGGTGCGTTTCGCAGGATTGCCCAGAAGAGTCTGAAGCGCTACCGCCACTGCCTCACCATTCTGCTCCGCACAGAGCCCGCCACCGCTATCCACTAGCAATTCAGGAAGGCCATGTGCCATACCACCCACAATAGGCTTCCCCAGACTCCATGCCTCCAAATAGACCGTCGGCAGGATCTCACTCATTGAGGGCATGCAGAACACATCACAAGCCGCCAGTGCATCGCCTTTTTCCTGGGCACTTACTTTGCCCAAATACTTCATACGTGGATCGGCTCCCTCAAAGATCGCGATCTCCTCCGGACTGCCTGGCCCAATAAACAAAAACTGTGTCTCTGGCCGCGTCATCCAGACTTTAGGAGCAGCCTCAACGACGGCACGCGCACCCTTTTGTACCATCATCCTGCCCACATAAAGTACTACAGGTAGGTTTCCCAATCCGTGGCGCTCCCGAAACCCTTCTCCATCCACCGTTTCGGGAAGCTCAGGTGAAACCCCAATAGTATGTATTTTTTTGGCAGGAACCCCCAAAGACTGCAAGTAGGCTGAGTCGGTGGGAACCAGTCCAATTACACCTGCACAGCGCTTGTAGAACGCAGCATCATCGGGGCCATCGCCCCACTGCTGTGGGTGCACAAAAGGCGTACAGACAAAGGGAATCCCACGCCTATCTGCCTCCTGTTGCGCCGTCCAACCAAGGTAGTCGCCCGCCAGTGAGTGCACCACATCCACTCCCTCAAGGTGCTCAGCAATACACGGCCCAATCAGCGCTGAATAGGCAGGGAATCCCAATCGATGCAGTGGATGATAGAGCCAGCGCTGAATTTTAGGCAATGCTCGTAGGGCAATCGGTGCCAAACGGAGCCGTTCAACTCCACTGCGTGGTGCCAGAGAGTAGATGGGAATGGGACCATCTGTTCCATCCGGATGCGTAGGAGCAAGTAGCGATGTGTGCAACATCGCGAAGCGAGGGTGTCCTCTAAACGCCCCAAAATTCATAGCTATGATACACACATCATGCCCACGATGCTGATATTCGTGCGCAATTTGCCGAATATGAGTTTCTACGCCACCAATAAAAGGTAAATAATTCTGCGAAACAAGCAGGATTTTCATGACATGGTATTCCTTCGAGGCCTACAATAGTACCTCAAAAAACGACGAATACCCCCACCCCAGAAATGAAAAGCCTTTAAAAAGCGTTGTGCCTTCCAAAGTTTAGCCGCTTGAGAAAATCCGTGATATGCAACAATTATCGTCTGATAGTTAAATAACGCTTCATCCAAACGTAACTGTTGTTCGGGAGCAAGGCCTCTTAATCCCATCCATTTCGTTATCAGCTTAGCCCTTTGCCCTTCTAAATAATTGAATCGCTCTTCATCAAGATTACTCGCCGTATTCTGACTAGAATGACGACGATACAGCACAAGCTTATCAGGCAAATAATGTATTTCTGACCGGATTGCCATATGAAGAAAAATATCCGAGTCTTCATACGGCTGACCAAATTTTTCATCGAACCCTGGAGTCTGTTCGTAAATATCACGACGAAAAACAGAGATACTAGGAATAATTCCTGCATTGCCTAATATCGCTTCAATTGTCGTATTTTTTTGACTCGTAGGAATTTCGCAAACTCGGCCATTCATAATTCCCAAACGAGGAAGCCCCATAACATGCTCATATTGAATAGGAAGAAGTTCTCCGTCATTTCCAATAACGTGATGCCCCGTATGCACCATCCCAACCTCTGGATGAATATCAAGATACCGAATAACTACCTGAAAAAGCTGCGGATCGATAACATCATCGGCATCTAGAAAGTAGACATAGTCAGATACATTTTTCAAACTTTTAAAACCCATATTTCGTGCTTTAGCTACCCCTCCATTGGGCTGAGCTATAACATAAATACGTGCATCTCTTGCCGCATAAGATTCAGCCAAAGATCGCGACCCATCGGTACTTCCATCATCGACAATTACATATTCCCAATCGGTAAATTCTTGACACAACACACTTTCGATTAGTGCCCCCAGAAAACGTTCCGCATTATAGCATGGTGTCACGACACTTATCTTTGGCATAATAAAAAGCTCCAGATTGTTCTGCCACAATAAAAAACATTTAAATCTAATCTCATTTTTTAATTAAACCCTTATAATCATATTTACGACTCACAGTTCGATTATTTATAAAATAATTATAATACCCTTTACTATGATAATAGTAAAATTCAGCTTCAGAAATTCCTTCTTTAGCATTCACCCCCCACCCTTTCCGTAACGACCTTAATTTCATCCGTAAATATGCAAAACGCGATCCTTCCACCAAATAATCTTTATGAAACCAATTATAGTCAATATATGCCTGAGTCATTCCAGCATTATAAGCACGCTTCAACCAAGATTTATGCAATAACCTATCAACATGAAAATGGTGTTCAACAACAGCATTTTCACAAAATTGAATGCGAAAACCAGCTTCAATTAATTGCAATGAAAGTAAAGTATCATCACCAAAACCCAGTTTCCCTGGCCCCATCTCGATATCAAAACCAGGAATAACATCTAAAATCGTCCTCTTAAATGCCATATTCGCACCGATCAAATATTCAGGATTAGCTTTATCTATCCAAACGGTCTGGGCAAGGCATGCACGATGAAGATCAGTCATCCATTCACGCTCTAAATAGTGCGCAATAACAATTTCTCCTACACAAGCATCTGTCATATCATCTCTAAT
>NZ_JAYUPA010000267.1:0-2018 GCF_043760365.1 Armatimonas sp. | reverse complement strand
GGCTCGACGGGAGCGACCTCAAAGGTTGGGAGTGCGTTTGTGGCAACGCGCGAGGCGCGGTGAAGATTTGTCGGATCTACGTCCGCATGAACGGCGGTGCCGTGGCCTACTGCGAACTCTTCACGCTGGCGATAGAGCATCTCCAGGGCTTTGATCTCACGATAGACCTCCTCATCGAGCTTGCCTTGGATACGCCGAGTCTCACGGGCGACAAAGATGCCCGCCCCACCGGGCGCAGTGACAGAGAGTTCGGCCTGAAACAGCCAAACCCGATCACGGCCTTCCTTGGGCTCGCGCTGCCCATTGACCAAGAAAAGGGTGACGGTCCAGTCGCGCTCACCGTCTTTACGGCGCACCACGCCCTGGACGCGAACCTCGGGGTACTCCTCATCGGGTGCCCACGGCTCAATACGACCCTTTTGAAGATTGAGATGAATCGTGTTCTGGACAGGAACGCGCCGCCAGACCTTCTGTGGGTTACCTTTGTCGTTGGTCAGGATTTGAGAGTCAACACGCTCATAGCGCCCCCAGGCAGCGCAGACAGCAATGGTGCTTACTTCGCCATCCACATGAAACGTCAGACCGAGTGAGGAAGGGAACATGGTTCCCTTCTGTGGTGTTCCGGTGTCGGGTGAGCCGTCGTCGCCATCCGCCCCACCATCTTGTGCTAGCTCATCGAAGTTTGAGGTGTTCTGCTCTTTCTCTACCCGGTGACGCGGCGCAAGAATCCCAAGTATGTACCGATCCCGGACGTTCTGGGCCTCGTCATCCGAGATTTCTTCCTCAGGGCCTTGCGCGGGGCCAAGCAGGTCACGAGCGACCTTTGCCTGGAGCTCCTCACGGATGGCTCGATGGCCGGGAGAGGACTCCAGTATCCGAATCTTCTTCTCGATGGGGGGCTCATCCGCAATCGGGATAATCTCTAGTTCTTCTTCTTGATCCTGCATTAGCGACTCGCAGATGGACTCTGCTCTCCCTCTCGAATACTGCCCAGTTCAACAATGGAGCCATTAGGTTGCTGGGCCAGTAGCTTCCCGTCCCGAGCGAAGATGAGCACGGCCCCGTTTTCATGAAGATGTTGCCGTGCGGCGTCACGAGCTGCGAGAGCGATACGGTTTTCTCGTTCCCACGTTTCTGCGTCCTCAAGGAGCAAGTAGAGTGGGTGGTCTACTGTGACTCGGTTGATCAGTAGACTTTGCCACAGGGTATTGCGACACCAAGAGCAACGTGTCAGATGCCGGAACAGAATCTCCTCAACCTCGGCAGCTTCCGGGTTCTCGCGAACGTAGTTCCAGATGCTTGATGGCATATGAGCATCGCGATCTGCTCGCATGGCTCCCCACGCTCCCGTGAGGTCTGGAAAATCCGCTAAGACCAAGTGTCTTCCCTCAAGGGTATTAGCAAACCGGGTCCGAGACGTTCCACTTCTCTAACCGCCTCACGCATTGCACTACGAGCAGCATCGGCGCTTCCCTGAAAAGCCCGAAAGATACGAGTGTCACTGTTGGACCGAGGTTTGATACAGGATTCCAGGTGCCGGAAACCCTTCTGCTCCAGAAGCTCCTCGACAATCTGGCGTAGGTGTAAAATCCGCCCCTGAAGTGCCGCACAATAGGGAACACAAACGGGATCACCTGAGGCCAACGCACCGAGAAAACGTAGCTCGTTAGTGAGAATCATGCTGTCTGGGTGCTGGAGTGCGACGGCAATCAGGACTGCCTCACCTTCGTCAATGTCATCCACTTCGCTCAGGGCTATAACGGTTGGGCGGTCGTAAGGTAGAGAATAGACACGAGGTAGCGACGTGCAAAATCGCTCAGCTCGTCCCAACACATTTTGCCCATATTGGGATTCCCATTTCTTATTTGTTTGGAGTTGACGAACGAAACTATCAAGTACATAGATGTCTGATGCGGTGATGCTGAACTTATCCTGAAGCAATGCCTGGAACTCAGAGAGTAAGTTCCAGGCGGCAAGATGTATAAGAAGGTCGTTGTCGGAGAGACAGATCACGACTC
>NZ_JAYUPA010000266.1:0-2019 GCF_043760365.1 Armatimonas sp. | reverse complement strand
AGCCACCCAACAATATCGTGGCCTTGTATTCCTGCGAAACAAAAGACGGTATAAAACGCCATCGCCCAGTCGCGCTGGTGAGCGAGCCGGTACGCAATGAAGAGTTGCCCTAAACAGAGGGCAATACCAAGAATATACATAGGAGTGCCTGATCCATTTATGAGCTCGAAAATCATAACGATGATCGCCGTAACCATGTATGCAGTTAAGGTAAAGGCAAAGTAACGGGTGATGGTTCGGGTGCTCATATGTTGAGTTTACCTTTCCCGCCCACAGAACGTGGGCGTCTGTGCCCGCCGATTGAAATTGGCGTCTGTGAGCCTGCGGCTAAGAAATCGCTCCGCGATTGGGAATTTCGGCAGTCGCGGAGCGACATTATGGCCGAAGGCCCGCAGACGCCCACGTTCGTGTGGGCGGTCTCCGTGGGACGGTTAAAAGTGCGCCAATAACTCACCCTCGGCGGCCCAGAGTTCATCGAACATTTGGCGCGTTTGATCCAGTGTGCAGATGCTTCTGGTGAGCGGGTCCAGCAGGCATGCGTGGTAGGCGGCTTCACGGTCTCTATCCAAGACGGCGCGGACGGCGAGCTCCTGCGGAGCGATGTTGCTCAGATTGAGCTGGGCGAGCTGCACGGGAAGCGCCCCAACACGCGTGGGCTGGACGCCCTGGCCATCTACGAGACACGGCACCTCGACGCAGCAGTCCACGGGCAAGTTTGCGATAAGCTGGCCGTCGTTCATGACATTGCCATTGAAGCGATAGGGCGAGTTCGTCACCACGGCCTCGATAATCTTAGACGCATACTCCACGCTCGGGGTGAGCGGCGGCAGCTCGTTGTCGTCCTTGAGCCAGGTGCGCGGCGGTGCGGCCTCGGTGGGCGGGTGCCACTCCGTCAGATCGTAGTGGGCCATGAGATCGTGGTTGCGGCGGAAATACGGGTGGTACTCGGAGCAGTGGCGCGACGACTCCGTGACAAACCAGCCAAAGTGCTTGAACATCTCAAAGCGAATATTGTCTTTCGCAACTACTTCCGGGTCATTCAGCGCGGCGCGGAGCCGTGGATAGACATCCTCGCCATTACTCTGCGTGAGTTTGAGGTACCACGCCTGGTGGTTGATCCCGGCGCAGAGATAGCGCATCGTGTCTTTTTCGAGTCCGGTGTAGCTCTCGATCTGGTGGGCCGTGCCTTGAACCGAGTGGCACAGCCCCACGTTCTTAATCCCCGATGCCCGCGAGTGTACCCAGGTCAGCATACACATCGGGTTGGTGTAGTTGAGCATCAGGGCATCGGGGCAGAGCGCCTCCATATCGCGGCAGATCGCAAGCTGCTCGGGGCCGGTGCGCAGAAACCGAAAGATCCCGCCCACGCCCACGGTGTCGGCGACGGACTGCGTGATGCCGTACTTGAGCGGAATCTCCACTTCCGCTGTCACGGGATGCCCGGAGTACGCCGCTCCACCTACCGAGACGCTCACCACGACAAAATCCGCGCCCGGCAAGAGTGTCTTGCGATCCGTGGAAGTAGTTAAAGTTGCCTTCAGCTTATGCCCGTCAATAATGCGCCTGACGTAGGCTTCCGTCAGTGCCAGTCGCTCGGCGTTGATATCGCAGAGGCAGATGTGCGCGTCTGCGAGCGTGGGGAGCGAGAGAATATCGCGTGAGAGCTTTCCGCCGAACTGGCTGCCTGCGCCAATGATAACGATCTTTGTCATGGATCTATTGTACGCAACTTTTCCTGGTTCTTAACGTCTACGAGCCTATCATGAGCCGATTAATTTTCAGAGTGCGCCGAGCTGCCCAAGTGCTTGCCATCGCCACCCCAGTGCTGGGAATCGCACTTGGCATCTGGTACAGGGCGCACTATGTTTTCCCATCCGAAGAAATGCTGAAACGGAGCGTTCCTCAGCCCAATGGCTACGACACCATCCTTGTCGCTGGGAAGCTTCTCGTTAAGAAGCACGATGACGTCGAAGTGAATCCCTGGCCCAAGCCGAAGACGCCGTACTCGCTGAGCCAGCG
>NZ_JAYUPA010000265.1:0-2019 GCF_043760365.1 Armatimonas sp. | reverse complement strand
AGGACAATACTCTTCAACGGGGCGATTCAACAAGAGGGTTCCATTGCTGTAGGTAGCGGTGCGCTCAAGCGTCCATCGACCAAGGCACCCCCATGTCGCAAAGAGAACGCGATACTGATTGTTGCCTAAAGGAAACAGCTTAATCTGGCTACCGTCTGACCTCCATACGCCGGATAAGTCTCCTGCAACGCAGGCGAGTTGCTTCGTAGGAGTCGCCTCGTTGTCCTTAGTGGGCTTCCAGCCAGTGAGTCTCTCCTCCACGATTTTGCTACTGATCGCGTCTTCATCGTTGCGTTGTTGCGCCCCAGCAGAAACGACCCCGATCATCAGGTGCAGTGCCACGAGGCCAACAAGCAATGAGTGGCGGGTCCAAGAGTGAAGTGGCATCGAAAGATCCTTTCCTGGGGTGAAGGATTGCCCCTTCACCGTAAAGCTGATTGCATTCTATACTTCGAGAGGGACAAACGCTACCTCCTCGTACCTAGGTTGTGTCTCAAAATAGAAGTTTAAGAACTCAAACGAGAGTTTGGCAAACGCTCCCCGAGAGAGCCTCCCTCTACGGCATCTCATTTTTAGGAGCCTAGAAACTCGTGCCTGACCGTCGTTTCGCAAAGGGTGACGCGACTCTGGGACGAAAAGAGAAGTGTTTGCCTCTGTAAGTCTTCTCCTCAGTTCCTGCTGGTTGCTTCGCTGGTGTCTCCAAGACTCCCAGAACGCTTCGGGAAAACTATCTGGGTGTTCCAAACTTGGCGTTGAGCGCCTCAGTGATGACTGCAGTGATACTCGTGTCGTGCCGCTTGGCCTCGGCGACCCAATGCATTCTAAGGCGCTTAGGCACCCGGATCGAGAGGTTTACCATCTCCTCAACTACCTTGCCTGGAGCTCCTCCCTCTAATATGGCATTCTGGCTATCTGGTAGAGTAACCGCCTCTTCTACTTCAGGTTCCGGCTCGGCGGTCTCCGACTCTCTTGCCTTCTGGATAATGTCCGCATACCGTGGCTTGTTGTCCATATCTCGTTTCCTTCTCTCTAAAACTCCAACGTCCTCAGATCAGCTCCAGTATCTCTTTGCCGAGGCTCTCGAAGTCACTCCACGCCGCCTTCTGCCGGGGATCGTCGAGCGTCTCTACTGTCGTGCCCGCCAGCGCCGACTTGGGGAAGCCCACGGTGCGGCGGATCATGGCCTCGAAGACCTCAATACCCGCTTGACGCAGCTCTGCCTGCATGATCTCCCCCTCGCGGCTGGGGTGGGGTGGCACGATGGTCAGCAGCGCCCGGTACTTGGCTCCAGGCAGCGCACGGCAGGTCTCCAGCATCGGCTGAAGGCTGAGCACGTCGGGCGCGGTGGGCAGGACGATCAAATCACAGCCCTTCGCCAGCTCCTTGAGGTCGTCGGAGTCGGGGCGAGCCGGGGTGTCAATGATGATGAAGTCCGCACCCGCGACAGCTTTCATGGCTTGGCGCTGATCCACGACCTCGAAAGGCAGGCTTCCCCGCTCCGCCCAGGCGACGGATGTTCTGTTGGGATCGCCGTCCACGAGTACGGTCTTGCCCTTCTTGCTGAAGAAGGCGGCGAGGTGCACAGCGACGGTGCTTTTTCCGACGCCTCCCTTGTAGCCCGTGATGGTAATGATCTTCATACCTGTCCCCAAACCTTCCCCAGAGCGCCCGTTCTGGCTCCGGCCTCGTGTGAGGCGATTCTACGCGAGTCGCCCCGAAAAAGCTCTGCTCCCAGCGCCTCATTCTCACCAAAACCTAGACTCCTTATCTGGGGTGTTTTCGTGTCTGTAGTATACCATATAACCAGAAAGCCATACCAGAATACCAGATAAAATAGAGGCGACTTAACCGATTTTTCTAAGACTGTCTTATTTATTCTTTCCTGTCCTACCTCCAGATTGGCGTTTTTGGCCCTTCTAGTACAGCGCGGCGTAAATATTAACAACATTAGGTAGTCAAAACCTTCCCGGTATAAGTCCAACGAAACGGCTTAGCCATCGTCACATTAAAGTAAGAGAT
>NZ_JAYUPA010000264.1:0-5647 GCF_043760365.1 Armatimonas sp. | reverse complement strand
TGGCCGCGATTGTCGAGCCCTACACGTTCTGGGCGATTCAGGGAGAGAGTGTCGGGGCGCTAGGCACACTCGCCGCTGCAAATCCTGGCGATATCGTGGTGGCGGAGAGTATTGAGCGTTTTGCGATGCGAAAAGTGCGGATTCTGAATGGGTTGCATACCGCGATGGCCAGCATCGGCCCGAGCAAGTACGGTGTCACGACCGTGCGCGAGGCACTGGAGCACCCTGAGCTCGGCCCGTGGCTGGAGTCGCTCTTAGTGGACGAGATTCTTCCCGCGATTTGCCCCCCGCTGGAGAAAGCCGACGCCGAGGCATTTGCCAGGCTCACGCTGTTGCGCATGAAGAACCCCTTTCTGGTGCATAAGCTCTCGATGATCGCTGTTGGGGCTGCCGTGAAGTGGGACGCGCGGCTTCTCCCGACGATGGCCGCCTATGAGGAGCGCTTTGGGAAAAAGCCCGCACACCTCACCGCCTGCCGGGAGGCGTTTCTGGCGGAAGCCTAGAACCGTCGAGGAGCTTTGACGCGTAGGGCGTGGGGGGCGACGCTGAAAGTGGCGGGGGTGCTGCTGCCCAGGTCACCGTCGCGCTGGAGTGTCAGGGGCGTGTCGGCTTCCAGGGTGATGTGCTTCCCCTGGAAGATCCAGACACTATCACTCTGGGAGTGCCGCCCGAGAGCCATGTCGGCGAGCTGGGGTAAAAATGCGGCGTTTCTGACGGCCGCCGGGAGATTCGGAGCCGTAAAGAGCACAATGTCGAGCAGCCCGTCGTCGATACTGGCGTCGGGCAGGAGCTTCAGGTCGCCACCGTAGAGCGATGTATTGCTGACGGCGACCAGAAAGACATCGGTCTCGGGGAGCGCGTTGCCGTCAATGGTGACGCGCACCGCATGGGGGGTGAACGTCGCCAGCGCCCCGACGGCGGCAAAGGCATAGGCGGTTGCCCCGACAGCACTCTTCAGATTCTCATTGACCTGGCCCACGGTCGCACTGTCCACGCCGCCCGAGCAGACCAGCAGAAATGTCTCCCCGTTGCAGATTCCCAGATCAATCCGGCGCTCCTCACCACTGAGCCCGAGATCTACGGCTGCGAGAGGATCAAGGAGAGGAACTCCCAGCTCTCGCGCTAAGACATTGACCGTACCCGTGGGCAGGATCGCAAGAGGAATATCGGTGCCCTGAAGCGCCTGCGCCGCCGCCCGAACCGTCCCATCACCGCCCGCCACAAAGAGTGTGGTCGCTTCGGGGAGAAGCTCCTGAGTGAGAGCCGTAATATTTTCACCGGGCCGCAGAGTCACTTCCGTCCAGCGTCCCAGCCGCTCACCCAAGCGCCGTCGCGCTGCCTCCAGCCAAGCACCACTGCCCGTGCCTCCCGAGCTCGGGTTTGAGAGAAGAAAGATCGCCATAAAAGTAGCGTACGTTTAGAACTCCATCAAGGTTCCAGGGAAATCAGCAAAGTCTAAGGTGCTAGAGTGCGTCCTCGACCACGCGCTTGAGTTTTCCCAGACCCGTTTTCGCCACCGAGAGCGGGTCTTCCTGGTAGTAGCTTTCGTTGAAAAGCTCCAGGGAGAGAAAGCCACGGAAGCCACTGTAGTCTAAGTTGCGCAGGATACGCCGCAGAGGCGCGACACCATCGCCGGGATAGACTCTATCGGCATCTGTGATTTGATCGGGAGCGATCTCGGGATAGTCGTTGACATGGAAGACAGGCAGGCGATTGCCGGAGAGTAGTGTCAGGCCGTCAATGGGCGAGCCGCCTTTGTAGAGATGGTAGACATCGCAGAGAATCGAGGCATCCGGGTGCCCAGACTCCACCGCGATCAGCGCCGCCTCCCCGAGCCTGTTGAGGTTGGCGGAGAACCCCCATACCTCTACCATGGGCACCACCCCGAGTTCCTCACCCAGCACGCAGAGCGCCCGGTAGCGCTCCGCCGAAGGGAGTAGCTCTATCTTCGGACTGCCCGGCGTGTGCACTCCAAACGGCGGCGCGGCGATCCGTCGCCCCCCTAGCCGGGCGAGAAGCTGCATGTCGTGCCGCGCCTGCACAAGGCCCGCCTCGCGCTTTTCGTCGTCGTCGTTGATCCAGTCGAAGAACCCGATGGCGGACTCCACCGTCAGACCGATATCCAGTAGCTCACTGCGCAAATCCGAGAGACTGCCGCCCTCGGCGACAAAGCGCTCCAGCTCGTCCATCCACGGCTCGATGGCATCGTAGCCCGCTGCGGCGGCGAGGCGGCACAAGTCAGGCAGAGGGAGCTTATGCTTGCGAACCGTGCTGGTATTGAAGCAGAAACGAAAGGGAAACGACGGCGACTCCAGAAGCTCAGGAAAGGGTGAAGTCACCCCTTCCGTTGCTACCATCGGCCTCTCTTCGAGAAGGGTTGGCATAGGTTATAGTGTCCAGCCGCCTCGGTAGCGGTAAGTGCGCAGGGCGTTGGCCTCATTCTTTTTCTCGCCGCCGACAAACTCCTCTTTCTTGGGATTCCAGAGAAGCTCGCCGCCACCGAGGCGAATACAGACATTGCCTAGATGACAGACACTCACACTCCGATGACCGATCTCCACATCACAGATGGGGCGCTTGCGAGTGCGGATACAGTCTACAAAGTTGCCGTGGTGGCTCTTGGAGACATAGAGTTTCTTGGCATTGGCGGGCAGTGGGTCCGTGAGTAGCTTGGGATCACTGGCCCCGATCTGGCCACGGCTGACGAAGATCCAGCTGCCGTTCTCGCCGTAGAAGTGCACTCCGTTTTCCCCCTGACTGCTAGCGACAAGCTCCACGCCGTCGGCGTAGGTGTAGGTAACCTCAAAGTCAACGGCGGTGGTGTAGGAGCAGTGGGTTGGGTCCTCTTTGGGAACCCTAGCCTTGGCGCTGACCTTAACCGGGCCATCGCCATCACGGCCCAGGCCCCACTGCGAGATATCTAAGTGGTGGGCACCCCAGTCGGTCATCATGCCGCCGCTGTACTCAAACCAGTAGCGGAAGTTTCCATGGATGCGGTCCTTGACATAGGGCCGCTCGGGGGCGGGTCCCTGCCACATATCGTAAAGAAGATCCTCCGGCACATCGCGCACCTCAAAGGGGCCTTGCTCGCGGCCTGCGGGCAGATGCGCCACGACGCGTTTTAGTTTGCCAAGACGGCCATTTTGCACCAGCTCACAGGCGAGCCGGAACCTATCATCGGAGCGCTGCTGGCTTCCCGTCTGGAAGACCGTGTCCATCTTGCGTGCGATCTTAACCAGCTCCTTACCCTCGCCTAGGCGCAGGGTCATCGGCTTCTCGCAGTAGACATCCTTACCCGCCTTCATGGCCATGCTGGCAACAATGGCATGCCAGTGGTCCGGGGTCCCGATCACCACGGCATCAATATCCTGTCGATCGAGTAAATAACGGAAGTCAACGTACTTAGCGACGCCTTTATCCTTGCCTCCAAAGACATTGGCCGTTTCTTCCAGGTGGGTCAGGTCCACATCACAGACCGCCACGACCTCAACGCCGGGCTGAGCGGAAATCCCCCGCATATCGCCCAGGCCTTGACGAAAGCCGCCTTTACTACCGCCTGCGCCAATCAAGCCCATCCGGATCTTGTCGTTGGGGCCGATTGTCCGCCGAGGTGAGGCCACGGTTTGCTCCCGAGCCTCCGCCCACTCGGGCACCGCTGTCATAAAGAATCCTGTTGTGGCACGGGCAAGCAGGCCCCGTCGCGTTATGGAATCACTCACGTCTTTCACTATCCTCCGGCAAGCAGATTCGGTAGTGCTACCAGGTTTTCCTGCGTGATTGACACAACAGTCTCTATGGGCTACCATAGGACAGCTAGATGAAAAACGTGGAGACGGGTAAATTATCGCCAGAGGAGATGCAGGGGCACCTCGAGCATCGCGAGAGGCAGATCGAGGCGATCCGTCGTACCAGCGATGCTCTCTTCTCACATCCCAGTGTTGAGGCAATGGTGCAAGCAACCCTGGAGATTGCCCTGGAGGTGCTCCGCGCCGATGCGGGAACCGTCTACCTCTACGACCGCCCTACGAATACCCTTGTTTTCCGTTACGTGATCGGTCCCATGGCGAGTGAGCTCATTGGCAAGTCCATGCCCGCCTCGCAGGGACGCGCTGGTATTGTGTTCCAGAGTGGGCGTGCGGAGCTCGTCGCGGACGTTACCAAGGATCCCAACCATACTCCTATTCCTGGCTACCCTGTTCGCTCGATGATGACGGTTCCTGTGAAGCGTACCAGCGGCTCGCCCATTGGGGTGATGCAGGTGATGAACCCAACCGTTCCCTTCACGCAGCACGATCTTGAGGTTCTAGAAGTGCTTTGTGCTCAGGCCGCCACGGGGATTGAGCATGCCCAGCTTTTAGAGGCACAGCGCAACGCGGAGATCGGCAACCGGGTGGGGGAGATCGCTCATGACATCAAGAACATGATGACCCCGATTGAGACCGGTGTCCTGACACTTCAGCCGATGCTTGATGATATGTTTGAGCAGGTCGCGGCGACCGTAGGCAAGTGCGCTCCAGAGCATACCTGGGGAGCGGAAGTCAACGATGCGACGGCGGGTGTCGGGAGTCTTTACACCTGGCTGCTCGATGACCTCCTCACGGCGGCCAAGCGGGTTCGGCGGCGCACTGCGTACATTGCGGGGATGGTCAAGGGGACACTGCCTCCCCCGATCTTTGAGGAAGGCAACCTCAACGATGTGGTCAACGATGTGGTCAAGACTCTGGTGCGCACCGCTAAAGACAAGGGCTTGAGCCTCAAGACCGCCCTTGATCCCGCGTTCCCGAACACGCTTTTCGACTACGACCGCTTCTTCGATTGTCTCTACAACCTGGTAAACAACGCGCTCCCGGAGACCCCGCCAGGAGGTAGGGTGACTGTGCGGACGCGTGGCCCGAACACTCCTGGCAACTTCCTCACCGTCGAAGTCGAGGACACGGGGCGAGGTATCCCCGAGGAAATACTCAAGAAGCTCTTTACCAAAGAGGCGATCTCCACCAAAGTGGGGGGGACTGGTCTGGGAACCAGTGTCGCTGCGCGGGTGGCGCGTGAGCACGGGGGGGAAATTGATGCTGTTAGCGTGGTTGGTAAAGGCTCGACTTTTATCATTACAGTACCCCCCGTTCCGCCCTCACCCGAGTCTCCTGGGTGACAACTCCCCACGCTACCAGTTGATGGGATAGACATTGATTCCCGAGAGGGCACCCCACGCTGTGGTAAGCCCGCCGCCCAGCAAGTCTCCCGCGATGAGCCCTAGGAAAAACGGGGCGAATTTTTTGTAGGTATCCGCACCGCCGTAGCGCAGGACTAAGATTTTTAGGAGCCACGCGATCAGAAAGGGGAGCCAGGTGCTGGTCATCGTGTTGGTGTTGGCCATGGCGTAACCAACTGGGTGTAGTGGCCACGACAGAAACCGTGCCCGCAGGAACATCATGCCGCCGGTGAAGGCGAAGCCAAAACCAATCGCCGCTAGGCCACGCAGATCAGGAGCGGTGGGGTTACGCAGCAGAGCCACCAAGTTCTCAAACGGCTGACGGCCCATGCTGGTGCGCCAGGCATCGGTCTTGGCCTCCGCGCCGTAGCCGTGCCAGAGCATCAGGGCGATGGTAAACGACGAAATCAACCCCATCACGGTGGCGATGGCAATCGC
>NZ_JAYUPA010000263.1:0-2021 GCF_043760365.1 Armatimonas sp. | reverse complement strand
GCCGCCTGCTCTACCGTCAGATAATCCCGCCCTGCTCCGTCATCATCCATGTTTCAACCTGCCTCCGCGTGTTGGAGTGTTTTATCAGTCGGACTCATTCGTGATGCGACAACGCTTGATAGCAGCACACCAACCACCGCGATCCCAAACGATCCCACAATGTCTATTGGCGAGTGTACCAAGGCGAGCACACGCGACACCCCTACACAAAGCGCCAGAATCAGTAGAGCCGCACCCACAGGACGCCGCACGGTCAGAACCAGCAATGCCAAGGTTGCCGAGAGCAAGGTGTGATCTGAGGGAAACCCGTTGTCACGGGAAGCAGCGATCAGCGGCGTAAGATTATGGGCAATGTAGGGCCGAGTGCTCGTGATAAAGTGTTCGCCCACTTTCGCCAGAACCAGCGCGAGGGCACCAGCACAAACTGCCTGCACTGCAAACGGGAGCCGTCGCTCTTTGAGGAGCTGCCACCACACCCACAGAGCAACCAGAGGGATGATCAAAAATAGGTACTTGGCACCGAAGACGATGAGTGTATTCATGAGGTAAAGCGTGGATTATGTCGCCGGTCAAGTGTACCCGACCAAGCTCTACTGGCAAGCTAAACCCTCAGTATCTGCCACTGCACTATCGGCATCCGCTCAACGAAGTAGGTGCCCTAAACGTAGAATCTCCAGTTCATGCTTTAAGGCTATGGTGCTTTCACCTTAGCTTGTAATGCTTTCACTTTAGATTCACGGTAGAATGCATTCATCATGCCTAGCTCCAGAACCATTGTCTCCTACAGACCAACACCCGACGAAGAAGGGCTCCTGGACGCCCTCTCCCATAAGCTCGGACTCTCCAAGAGTAGAACTCTGGCCTTTGCCCTCAAGCGCATCGCCGAACAGGAAAACGTCGCGGCGGTATCGCCCACCCCCCAAGAGATGCAGGCCATCCAAGACCTGTACGCCGAGCTTGGCCCCGACTACTGGAAGCGACGCAATGCCCTGGAGGTGCGCCAGAGAACCACTCCACTTAACCCCGAGGAGCGTGAGGAGCTAATCCAGCTCATTGATCAAGGCGAGGACTGGAACGTGCGACGGCTCAGCTTCTTCTTCAGCCTAGCGCAGCGCTATGGCAAGCCACACGACTACTTCCTCGACACACTGGGCGTTAGGCACCACCCCCTTGCTCGGAGAACCCAGTAACTCGTGGCACTGCGTCGTCGTCGAGGTGTCCGAGAGCGTATCGCGGAGCGAGCTAGGTATCTCTGTGAGTATTGCCTCTGCCCGGAGAGTCACTCGCTGAGTACCTTTGCGGTGGAGCACATTCATCCATTGGGCGATGGTGGCCCTGATGAGGAAGACAACCTTGCCAACTCCTGCTTGGGATGTAATGGCTTCAAGGGCTTGGCAACGACGGGTATTGATCCCCTGACAGGTGAGGAAGTGCGCCTCTATAATCCTCGCCTGGATGCCTGGGCAGAGCACTTCGCCTGGAGTGAGGACACACTCACTGTGATCGGGCAAACACCAATTGGCCGCGCGACGATAGAGCGGCTCCGTTTGAATCGTGCTGGCGTGGTGAACTTGCGCAGCCTTCTCAAGCTCCGTGGAATCCATCCCCCCGAGTAAGTACAGGCTGGACGTTAGGAAGCCACCGAAACCTCGCACAGTTTTAGAGCTGCTTTAGGCATCCGAGGCGGAGTCTCCAGCCAGCAACGAGGCAAGCTCTTCCTTGCCGGGAAACAGCTCCCCCACCTCGGCCCCAAGCGCCACTGCGATCTTAGCTAAGTTGATGGCGGTCGGGCTGTACTTACCCCGCTCAATCCCGCCATAGTAGCTCCGATCTATCCCAGCCTCGTAAGCAAAGACTTCCTGAGCTATTCCCTTTCCTTCACGAAGCGCCCGGATTCTTGCCGCGACTGCTTGGAGAAGAGTGTCGCGATTCTCCAGAGTTTTTCTCTTTTGCATCCCAATAGGATTGAAGAAAAAGCGGATACAAACCACGGGAATAATCACACAGTATAAAACACCACG
>NZ_JAYUPA010000262.1:0-2022 GCF_043760365.1 Armatimonas sp. | reverse complement strand
GCGTGGCCAGGATGCCACCGTACTCACCCTCAGCCGCGAACTTCTCACAGACGGCACCCTTCCCATGGCGGCGCGGGCGGGAATCCAAGGAGTCTACGCCTTCGCCTTAGACAGCCTAGGTGCTCCCGAAGCCCCGGAGCAGTGCCGTGCTGCCACCGACTCGTTTCTCAGTGCAGGACAGCTTCTCGAAGCCGCCGAGGCGCTACGGCGCTCCTTCACAAAGAACACACCCAGTGCCGCCGAGCGTGCCCTGCTCCAGCGGCTTCTGGCGATCGCGGAGCGTCGGGGGGAGCTGAAAGTGCTGGGACAGTGGGTTGCCAGCCAACGAAATACGCACCCTAGCACTTTCGCCTGCCTCGGTAAAGCACTAGAGAGTGCCGGCAAAAAATACGCCGAGCTCCTGCCCACAGCCAGCAAAGAAAAGCTCGCACCCGATGCAACGGTCGCACTTCCCACCTCGGCAAAGGGCGTGGCCAGTGTCACGGCGCGGCAACTGGCGACGGCGGTAGATGCAGGCGACAGCGCACTGATCACAAAAGCGCGTGCAGGAATCGCCGCACTGCGCACGGGTAATCCGAGCCTCGCAGAGGCGCTGCTAGAGGCAATCGGGACTCTCTCCGCTCCGGCGCTCACCACACTGACGGCGGTGCGGCTCCGGCCCGTGATCGTGGACGCGTCTAATGTGGCACGGCACATCGCCGACCCGCTGGCGGCGCTCGTGGCGAAAAAACAAACGGCCTCAGTCGCTCAGCTTCTCCAGCTCCGTGCGTTTCTCCTGAGCCACGGGTTCTTTCCTGTACTCTGCATCGCCGATGCCAATCTGCGGCATCTAGTGACCGAGAAGGCGCTTTATGTCTCGCTGGTAGACCGACATATTATCCGTGAGACGCTCGCGGGAACCAGTGCCGATGAGCTACTTCTGACCGAGGCCCACGCGCACCACGCGCCACTGATTACCAACGATCGCCTAGCCGACTGGGGCAAGCAGGCGGAAGGTATCGAGCGGCTGGGCTTCACGGTTCACAAAAACGGCATCTGCCTTCTTCCCTCGTGAGTTTTCACTTTGTGAGTTTTCACTTTGCGGTACAATCAGCTCAGACTGCGCTGCAAGGAAGACGCCATCATGGGTTGCTGGAAACAACATAGCCGTCGTGATTTTGTGAGAGTCGGCTCGCTGGGAATGCTGGGGCTCTCGCTGGGGCTCTCCGATCTCTTTCGGCTGGAGAAAGCCTACGCGGCGGCTCCCAAAGCCAAGCATGTGATTTTAGTCTGGCTCGACGGTGGCCCGCCGCAGCACGAGACTTTTGATCCCAAGCCAAACGCGCCTTCGGGGATAAAGACCGAGATTGGGGCAATTAAAACCAATGTCCCCGGCCTTGAGATCTCCGAGCTGATGCCGCAGCTCGCCAAACAGATGGACAAAGTGACGCTGCTCCGAACGCTGGCACACGGCGAGGGCGCCCACGAGCGGGCCTGTCACTTACTGCTCACCGGCTGGACTCCCAATCCGTCGCTGGTCTACCCCGCCCTGGGCTCCGTGGTCAGCAAAGAGCTCGGCGGCGTGGGGCCGATGCCGCCGTATGTCTCGATTCCCGGCAATAACTTCGCCTTTGGCTACGGGCAGTCCGGCTACTTGGAGGCGGCGTTTGGGCCGTTCTCTGTGGGCGGTGATCCCAACGAGACGAACTTCTCCGTGCGCGATGTTGCGCTACCGGGGGGCATTACCCTGGAGCGGCTTGAGGGACGGCGCTCGCTGCTTGAGGCCGTGGACGGGGCGTTTCGGCGCTTCGAGAACACGCCCGAGAGCCACAGCCGCGATGAGTTCTACCACCGCGCCTACGACATGATCTCGTCGCCTGCCGCTAAGAAAGCCTTCGCGCTCCAGGAGGAGCCCAAGGAAGTGCGAGATCGCTACGGACGTCATAGCATCGGGCAGGGTTGCCTCTTGGCGCGACGGCTCGTGCAGGCGGGGGTGCGCTTCGTGACGGTCAGCCACGGCGGCTGGGACACGCACTCGGACCA
>NZ_JAYUPA010000261.1:0-2024 GCF_043760365.1 Armatimonas sp. | reverse complement strand
ACTTCGGTACGCCGATATTTCTGACCGCGAGATTGTCACTCGAGCCCAGGGGGGCGAGGCGGAAGCTGCAGAGTTTCTGCTTTACAAGTACCGCAACTTGGTCAAGACCAAAGTGAAGTCCTACTTCCTGGTAGGTGCGGAGAAAGATGACTTACTTCAGGTTGGAATGATCGGGCTCTGGCAGGCTGTGGTGGATTTCCGTTGTGATAAGGCAATCTCCTTTCCGGCGTTTGCCAAAGTCTGTATCCAACGCCATATTATCACTGCCATCAAGACCGCCACACGGCAGAAACAACAGCCGCTCAATACTTCCCTCTCTCTGGAGAGTCCCTCAGAAGATCCTCTGGCCGACTGGAACCTCTCCGAGGTTCTGACGGGCGAGAATGCAATGGATCCTGAAGAGGTAGTGTTGCGCTGCGAAGACACACGGGAACTACGGGATAATCTTCAGCGTCTGCTTTCCGAGTTCGAGTGGCTCGTCCTCTCGGGCTACCAGCTAGGCAAGTCGTATCGCGAGATTGCTGACGAGCTTGACTGCAAGACCAAGTCAGTTGACAATGCCCTTGCACGAATTAAGCGTAAGGTATCCTGTATTGTCGTGGGGGATGCAGATCTCTCCGAACTTCGCTTCTAAAATACAAATGCCTATTGCCTCCTGAAAAGGAGGCAGGTATACTCTGCGTACTATTTCACTCTCCGGGAATAGGAGTGTGCTAATGGAAGGACGGTTGCATGGCGGAAGACGTGGCGGCACGGTTTCAGAGAGCAGTTCAACATCGAATCAATGGCGAGTATGATGATGCGGTTTCTCTGTTTCGATCAGTGATCGCAGAGCAACCAAATAACGCAGATGCTTATCATGAGCTTGGCCTCGTCTACAGTTTTCTGGTAACAGACGACTGCTTGCCGACACTAGAGTATGCGTGTAAGCTAGCTCCCCACAATCTGTTTTTCATCATGAGCTATGGAAAAGCACTGGCGATGTTCGGTGAGTTCGAACGTGCCAAGCAGATGTTTCAATGGGTATTAAAAGCTGATCCTTTCAACGATGATGCACAGCAACAGCTCGATTTTCTCAGTGCGTTCTAGCTCATGAAGGCACGTGGGCTGATTGTTGCGTTTCTCCTACTGCTTCCTTTAGCCCTATTCCATCGTACTCTTTTTCTTGGAGACGCGTTTCTTCCCACAGATCAGCTCCAGCAGGTTGCCCCCTGGCGCTCTGAACAGGAGACGACGACAGCACACTGGAATGTCCTGCGCTTTGATGGCATCACACAGTTCTACCCCTGGCGGCTTCAGGTAGCACGAGAGTGGCGCTTAGGGCATCTGCCCACTGTTAATCCCTACGCATTCTCAGGGGAGGGGGGGACTCCGCTTCTGGCGAACTCCCAGTCCGCACCTCTCTATCCTCCCAATTTGCTCTTAGCATTGTTTCTGGGCGAGAATAATATCTGGTATGGGTTCGGGCTCTCCGCTGCGCTCCACTTGCTCCTAGCGGCAACGGGGATCTACCGGCTGGCACGTGCCCTGGCAATATCTCGCACTGGCAGTCTGCTTGCCTCGGTGACATTTTCGTTGTGCGCACCGGTGATCTGCTGGCTGTCGCTGCCGACCTTTCTTTGCGCTGCGGCCTGGCTCCCCTGGCTGATGCTCGCCATCCGTCGAGCCACTTGGTGGCAGGCCGGGGCACTCGGAGGACTTATTCTTCTCTCGGGGCACCTGCAAGTCGCAATGTTTGTTCTGCTGACGGCAAGCGCTTACGCTCTTGTTCTTTATGGTCGGCAAGTCCGTGGCTGGGGGGGGATTGTGGCGGCTGGAGTAATGGCGCTATGCCTCGCTACACCCCAAGTTTTGCCGTCGCTAGAGCTTTCGAAACAGTCGCATCGCGCCGCCACGGGACGCCCCGACCTTGCACTTTTTCAGGCCAAGAGTGCGTTTGGCCTCCCACCGCAGAGCCTGCTCACCTTCACCGTTCCCAACTTCTTTGGCCACCCTGCCCAAGGGGAGGGGATTTATTGGAATGC
>NZ_JAYUPA010000260.1:0-5659 GCF_043760365.1 Armatimonas sp. | reverse complement strand
AGTGGCTGGAGATCATTCGTGGCGGCTACGCTCCCTTGGCACTAGAGCACCTCAAGACCGGAACCCGGCCCCCGTTCCCCTACTCCGACATCCGCCTGCTTCCCTACCTGCAGCACGCCTTCTGGTTCCTGCCAAATGTCGCCGCGTGCCACGCCATGGCGAACTTGCTGACGGAGAAGCACAACACGTTCTGGCACGGCTACACCGTGATTGTCGCGGCGGGAACGGCGGCGGGGATCGGGCTGGAGGCACTGCCGCCGGTACGCAAGGCGATTGGGAGTGGCTTTCAGACCAAGACTATCACACTTTCTTGTGGCAAACTGACAACCGGCGTGACCGTGCCGCAGTGGTCTTCTATTCTCATGCTCCGCAACCTCAAGTCGCCCGAGACCTACTTTCAGGCGGCGTTTCGCGTGCAGTCGCCCTGGTCACTCAAAAACCCCAACGGCGACAACCCCGGCGAAGAGGAAATCCTCAAGCCCGTCTGCTTCGTCTTCGACTTCGCTCCAACACGCGCCCTGCGCCAGCTCTCCGAGTACGGAATCGGCCTCTCCCCCAGTGAGCCGAACCCGGAGAACGCGGTCAGAGAGCTCGTGTCATTTCTCCCTGTGCTCGCCTACGACGGTGCGAACATGACCCAGATAGACGCGGGCGGCATCCTCGATATCGCGATGGCGGGCACGTCGGCCACCCTTTTAGCGCGCAAGTGGGAGAGCGCCCTGCTGGTAAACGTCGACAACGACACCCTGCGGCGTATCTTAGCAAATCCCGAGGCACTGGCCGCCGTGAACCGAATCGAGGGCTGGCGCTCGCTGGGCGACAACATCATCGAAACCATCATCAACAAGAGCGAGAAAATCAAGGAGCTCAAGGGCAAGGCAAAGAGCGGCGAGCTCTCGGCAAAAGAGAAGAAAGAGCTCACCGACGAAGACAGAGACTACAAATCCAAACGCAAGCAGATTCAAGAGAAACTGATTAAATTTGCCACCCGCATCCCCGCATTCATGTACCTCACCGACTTTCGAGAAAACACCCTCCAGGATGTCATCACCAAGCTCGAACCGGACCTGTTTCTCACCGTCACCGGCCTGACCGTCAAAGATTTTCACCTTCTTGTCAGCCTCAAGGTCTTCAACACCGAGCAGATGAACCAGGCAGTGTTCGCCTTCCGTCGCTACGAAGACGCCTCCCTGCGCTACACCGGGATCGAGAGCCACAAGGGACTGACCCACTACGGACTCTACGACACGGTAGTCGCAAGAGAAGCACCCGGCGACTATACCCCCTGTTGGCCGTGAAAGAGGGCGTAGACTTTGGCTGTAGAATACAGTCATGAAACCACTGAGTTTTTCAGATCTTACGCTGGCGACTCTGGCACGCCTGACTCAATTTGAGGAGCAGGAGCAAGATCGTGCGTTCTGGGAGGCGCTTGCCGAGCCTCTGACCGAGAAAGAGATTGCAGAGACTCAGGTACTGCAGGAGCGGCTGCGGCGGCTACCGATCATGCCTCTGAACGAAGCAACCCTCTGGGCAAGAGCCATCTACCCACTACTGATGCTTGCGGAGACGAGCCGGATCATTGCTTGGTCTGAGGTCAGTATGGGGGCACAGTGGGAGACTTTTGCGCTAGAGGGAGTGGTGGATGGGACACTGGCGGCGGGGCCACTGGGAGCCGCAGAGGCTCCTTACTTGGTGGTGATGGAGGCCAAGCGTGGCTTTGAAGGCAAGAACCCACAGCCACAACTCTTTGGTCAGCTTCTGGTGGCGGCAACGATCAACCAGAAAACGGAGGCGTTTGGTGCCTACACCGTCGCCGATATCTGGACTTTTGTGCGCGCTGAGATCGTGCTGAGCGCGGGCGCACCGATCACACTGCGGGTCATGCTCTCCCCCGAGTACGCCGAGCGCTCGGAAGCCGGGCAGATCCTCAAAATTCTAAAAGGAATCGTGGCGAAACAAGTTGCGGTAGAATAGACTGAATTTTCGGTATCCTGAGTGTAAGGAGGAAATAACGATGCGAGTTCGAGCAAAAGAATTGCGCCAGATGTGGAAGCGTAAGGAAGAAGCCTACAAGGCCCGTACGAAGACGACAGTGGGAAGTGTCTCGGAAGCGAAGACGGCAAAGCCTGTCCGCGCTGCTAAGAAGAGCGAGGACTAACCTATGGATTTTGGCCCCGGCCGGGACCGTATGCCCACGATTCTGCTAAGCTCCGCAGCGATGATTCGGTTGCGGGATGAGCACACGATCCTGGCATTTCTGTTGATAAATGGGCAGACCCTCAACGGGCAGGTGAAGTGGTTCGATGAATCCTCTATCCATGTCCTGACAACAGAGGGCGCGGAGATCACCCTGCTCAAGCGCGCCATAATCTACTACCAGGCTGCTTAGCCGCTACAGCCACGCCCCCGCCAGCTACCAAGCCTCGGTGGGGGTGTTTTGTTTTTTGAGCTATCAGGAGTCAATCCAATGTATCTAACACCATCCCCCCCTCTACCCCCGCCACCATCACAGGTGCTCTCCAACCTCAAGCTGCCGGGAGTGCTCACAGCACCACAGATCGCGGCAAAGTTAGCCCCCGTGCCGGGCTTCATTTTGGCCAACGAGAGCGGAGCCGCACTCACGGCGAACCCACCGGCTGGAAAAGGCGTGCCCACGGTCGGGGTGTTTTTGCGCAAGGGCGGCGCTGTCGAGTTTTTGGAGAATCTCACGAAGCAGAACCCCACGCTGGGAGCGAGTTTGCGTGTTAAGGCAGTGGCACTTGGGGAACTCTGGCAGAAGGCACAGAAATCGGAGAGTAAGATGGCCCTTGCCTTTATTCCGGATCTTGCTGAAGTGGAGCAGGCGAAGGCATTTCTAAAGCAGCAAGGGAAGCCCGAGGCCGGTGGGGGGGTGCCTCTGTTCATGGCGGAGCTGCCCGGCAAGCGGCTGCTCAATCTCACCCAGAACGGGATCACGATAATTCCCGCCTTCTTCTCCCGTGCGGATCTGGCTCCGGTTCTGGAGAGCTACAATAAGTCACGGCCCGAGGGCACTCCTGAGGCGCAAGTGGCGCTCACCAGCCTTGAGTTTCTGCTGGCAAGCTGGCTTCGGACGCCGGACGCGGCCTTGAAGCAGATTCAGTTTGTGGTTCCTAAAGTGGTCGCCGACGAAGCAAAGGCAGTCGTGGGCGGCTCGTGACGGAGGCGACGGCACACTTTTTGGTGTCGGAGCCGGGCGCGGCACTTCTCGCGCGGGGCGTGGCAGCACTGAGTAAGCAGCGCGGACTGGAGCCGGAGCAGCGCGCAGGTGCTCTGGCGGTTCTGGAGGGGCGCGAGCGTGCACGAAAGCGCGGCTGGAAGCGGGCGGAGCAGCTTTTTTTAACGGCGGACTCCCTGGCGCAGGCGAGCTCCGAGCAAATCGCGGCGTTTCATGCGGGCTGTTTTGTGGGCTGTGGTACTGTTTTGGATGCCTGCTGCGGGATCGGGCGAGACAGCGTGGCCCTTGCCGAAGCGGGCATGCACGTGGTAGCACTGGATACTGACCCGGCGCGTCTGGTTTTTGCCCGTGCCAATGCGGAGGTTTACGGAGTGGGAGAGCGCATCACTTTCCACTGCGCCGATGCCACAAGCTTTATGCCCCAGGCCCGCTGGGACGGTGTTTTCTTTGATCCCGCCCGCCGCGACGGCGCGACACGCTTTTCCCGGGATGCTGAGCGCTACCAACCGCCTTTAAGCTTTCTGAGCGAGCTCCAGGCGCAAAGCCGAGTGGTGGTCGCAAAGCTCTCACCCGCCCTGCCGGATGCGACTTTAGCGGTGCTAGGAGGGCAGCTCACGTTTCTCTCGGAGGATCGTACATGCAAGGAGGCTTGTGTGGTGCTGGGAAGAGAAAGCGGCCCCCCGCAGGCACTTCTGCTCCCTAGCCTAGAGCGCTACGAAGCAGAGAGTGAGCCCCCACCACTCGCTCCGCAGCTTGGTGCGTTTCTGCTGGACCCCGACCCTGCGGTTCTACGGGCGGGGGCACTGGGAGCCTTGGCGGAGCGCACCCGCTCCGCGCTGCTCTCGCCCGAGGATGCCTACCTTACGGCAGACGAGGCCGTGGTCTGTGCCGGGGTGCGCACCTACCGCGTTCGTGTCGCGCTGCCCTACCGTGAGCGGACACTGGGGCGCTGGCTGCGGGAGCAAGGAATTGGGAAGCTGGTGGTCAAGAAGCGGCGCTACCCCAAGGAGCCGGAGGCTGTGCATCAAGAGCTCGGACTGAAGGGCAAGGGGATCGAGGCGACTCTGGTCATTGTGGCCCAGGGCAAGAGCTGGCTGGGCGTGGTCTGCGACCCGTCCTAGATCGGGAAAAAAATGGCGAAAAAATCGGTACAAATGGGAGCCGTGAGCATTGCGCTGGCGGGGGCGGATCTGATGCTTCTGCATGTGCTGCCGTCGCCGCGCCTCCATGCCACGACCGGGGCGACCTATCCCTACCACCCGTGGAATTTTTTGAGTGAGCTGGTGCGCTCCGACTACAGCCCGCTAATGACGGCCTGTTTTTTTCTCCTGGGGCTGGGGGCGCTCGCGGCAGCACGGGCACTCTTCCAGCACAATCTGAAGCGGGAGAGTGTGCTCCTTGCCATTACGGGGGTGTCACTGCTGCTTCTGGGTTTTTTTCCCACGGACCTTGCCGATCTCACGACCGATGACCTTACCTGTGGCCGCCCGACACGAATCGAGCCCTGTACGCTGATTGGGCGCATTCACAACCCCCTCTCCACCCTGGTCTTCGCCCCGATCTTTTTAGCGATTGCGTCGTTTTGCCTGCGCCGGGAGCGCTTTCTGAGCCGCCTTGCGCTGTTCTGCGGTCTCCTGGCGCTCGGGGGGATTATGGGGGCTTCGCTCTATCTGCACCGTATCGGCTGGCACGGGCGCTGGTGGACGGGCCTGATGCAGCGTAGTCTGGTCTTCCCCGCGCTTCTCTGGCTGGGGGGATTACTGTGGCGGCTCTGGTGGCTTTCGAAAAAATAATTTCGTGATTTTATAAGCTTCGGGGTTTCCCACCCGTTATAGGGGTGAAGCGGAGGAGACACTTCCGCAACCAAGAGGAAACCAAAACCATGTTTACGACGTTCACGAAAATAGCTATCTGTATCGCCGCTCTGACGAGCCTGACCTGCCCGAGCTTTGCTCAGGAGAAGCCCACTGCGCCCGCCACTTCCAAGGCCGTGCCCGCGATGCCCAAAAAGAAGACGGAAGCGAAGAAGTCGGAGAAGGCTGTTGTCGCTTCGGTCTCGCTGAATAAAGCGACTGCGAAAGAGCTAGAGAGCCTCCCCGGGATCGGGCCCGCCATTGCGGAGCGCATTGTGACGTACCGCACCGAGCAGGGCAAGTTCACCGAGCTTTCGCAGCTTAGGGAAGTGAAAGGGATTGGGGAGAAGAAGCTGGTACAGCTTCGGTCCCATCTTACTCTGGACTAGAAGCGGCGTGATACGATGGGAGCGTGCTAGATCATTTGATTTCGATGCCGCTCCCTTTTACCCCCGGGGGCCTGATTTTCGACTGCGACGGAACCCTTGCGGACACGATGCCGCTGCACTACCAGGCGTGGCGGGCGACCCTGGATCGCGTGGGGCATCCGACGCTCTTTACCGAGGAGCAGTTCTACGCCTGGGCAGGCGCACCTGCCTATGAGATTCTG
>NZ_JAYUPA010000259.1:0-5660 GCF_043760365.1 Armatimonas sp. | reverse complement strand
CCGCACTCACCGCAGCCAGAAGTGTGGACTTCCCCACATTGGGATAGCCCAGTAGCCCGACATCAGCGAGCAGCTTCAGCTCCAGCTTGACCCGTCGCTCCTCGCCCGGTTCGCCTTTCTCGGCGAACTTGGGAGTCTGATGGACACTGGTGACGAAGTGGACATTGCCCCGTCCGCCACGCCCGCCCTGCACCAGGGTCTCTCGCTGCGGGACATGGGCCAAGTCAGACAGGAGCTCTTTGGTCTCGGCATCGCGGATCTGGGTTCCAGGGGGCACTTTCAGCACGAGATCGGGGCCGTGCTTGCCAAACTGCCGCTTGCCCAGGCCATTTTCGCCCCGCTCCGCTCGGTATTTTTTGCCAGGACGGAAATCTAGCAGGGTGGAGAGGTTTGGATCCACTTCAAAGATCACAGAGCCCCCACGCCCACCGTCACCGCCGTCGGGGCCGCCCCGAGGGACGTGCTTCTCGGTGCGAAAAGTCAGGGCACCCGCGCCGCCACTTCCCGCCATCAGCCAGATTTCAACTTCATCAATAAACATGGGGTACCCCAAAGCAAAAGCCCGGCTGCCAAGCAGACCGGGCCTGAGTTTCTTTCGTCAGAAAGCTTATGCGCTCGCGGGCGCCACTTCCTCGACAGGAGCCACTGCATACACCGAGATACGGCGTGTCTGCTTGTGGCCTTCGAATTTCACGACCCCGTTGATCTTGGCAAAGAGCGTGTAATCGCTGCCCTGCCCGACATTTTTACCGGGATCAAACTCGCTACCACGCTGGCGGATCAGGATGGAACCGGCGGTGACGTACTGACCGGCATACTCCTTAACACCCAGGCGCTGGGCGTTGGAATCGCGGCCGTTGCGGGACGAGCCTACCCCTTTTTTATGTGCCATTTTCTGTTTTCCTTCTCTATAAAGAGCCTACGCAGCGATGGAGTCTATGCGCAGACGGGTCTCCAGCTGGCGGTGGCCATAGTGGCGCTGGTGGTTCTTCACCTTGATATAGGTGATGCCATTAATCTTCTTGCCCTTGCCCTGGCTCACGATGGTCGCGGTCACTTTCGCACCACTCACTGTCGGAGTACCAAACACGGGAGTCTCGCCACCAAGAAACAAGACATCCTCAATGGTCAAGACATCGCCCTCGGAGCCTTCCAGCTTCTCAACGACGATAGTATCTTTTTCTGCGACACGATATTGTTTGCCGCCCGTTCGAATCACTGCATACATAATTTTGTCAACCTCTGTCAAGACAACCCCCGGATTTTATCATGGGCATCCAGCTTGCGCAAATCCAATTTTCTCTGTAGTGTACAACGCATGAATGGAACAGAACTAATGGCCCCGAGCGGCCCGGACCCCGTCGCCGCCTATCCCCACGCCCGCCGCGTGGGCAACTTCCTCTTTATCAGCGGCCTCGGCCCTCACAAGCGCGGTGAGAAAGAGCTGCCCATAAGCTTCGCCGACGAAGTCCACGGCGTTTTTCACAACCTGAAAGTCATCTTAGAGGCCGCCGGTGCCAGCCTGGAAAACGTCGTTGATGTCACCGGCTTTCTGACGGACTTAGACAAAGACTTCGCCACCTACAACGCGATCTACGCCGAGTATTTAGGCCAGATTCGCCCCGCCCGCACGACCATCCAAGTCTCGGCGCTCCCGCGTGGGATTCATGTGGAGCTGAAAGTGCTGGCGGTGACTAAATAATCTGCTAGGCAGAGTAGGGAGAAGAAAATGCCACTTCGTGAGTTTTCAGAAACAATTCAGCAAGACCTGCGCGATCCTGAGTTTGCGCTGGAGTATCTTCAATCAGGCTGGGAAGCCGACCAGGCAACTTTTCTGGTCTCTCTTCGCGACATCATCCAGGCACGTGGTGGTATGAGCCAGCTTGCGGAAGCCACCGGCCTGAGCCGTGAAAGCCTCTACAAAACCCTCTCACCCACAGGAAACCCTCAGCTTGCCACCATCCAGAAAATTCTCTGCACACTCGGCTACGACTTCATCCCAATCCGTCGTGCGGTGCTCGCCTGAACAACTTCCATATCATTCTGATCGAGCCACAGGAGAGCCTCAATATCGGCTCGGTGGCGCGGGCGATGCAGAACCTCGGGTTTTCGCACCTGCACTTAGTGGCACCGCGTGGCTATGATCGGGAGCGGGCCTGTGTCACGGCGCGGGATGCGTCGGTGATCCTGGACGCGATGACGGTTCACGCGAGCTTCCCCGAGGCACTCGACGGCATGCAGGAAGTGGTGGGGCTGGCACTGCGCAAGGGCGAGAACCCGGCGCACTATATCAGCCTGCCACAGTGGTCCCAGAAGCTCCCCGAGCGCATGAGTCGCACCACGGCGCTGGTCTTTGGCCCGGAGGACGATGACCTGCGTAACGAGCACCTGAGTCTGTGCCGCTGGGTCGTGCGTATTCCCACGGCGGCGGCCTACCCGAGCTTCAATCTGGCGCAGTCGGTCTTGCTCACGCTCTACGAGATCACGCGGAGTCTGCCGGGAGAGCAAGTTGCGGCAGCAGTTGCCGATGCGCCGACGGAGAATGAGTTCGTGCAGTTTGACCGGCACTTAGACGGTGTGATGGAGGCCAGCGGTTTTGTGCGACTTGGCACGCCAAGCCCCGTGCCCGCGCTCGTGAAAGCGCTCTTTCGCCGCCTCGACCCGACACGCCATGAGCTGAGTGTCTTGCTGGCGCTGTTCAGCCGGGTACATTCGAGTCTAAAACGATCTCCCTGAACGCAGCCTCCATCCGCGCCAGCTCATCGTCGCTTAGCTCGGTAAAAACGTTACGCTTTTTTTTGGAGAGTCGTCCACCATTCTGGCCCAGAAGGCGCAAGAGTAAATCCAACCGCAGGTCTGGCATATCCACGATACGTACCAGTGCCTCACGCACAGCATCGTAGCTTTCAAGATAGCGCAGCTCGTCGGTTAGCTCCCGCTCGATACTCTCCTGAATCACGGGCGCAAGATACTCCACGGCAAAAGTGAGATCAGGGAAACAGTAAAATGGCTCCAGAACACTGGCATTTAAGAGCGTCAGTTCGGCTTCCGGGGAAAGGGTATAATCTGCCAGCGCAAGCAAAGGGCGTGAGAAACACTCCAGAGCCCGATCATATTCGTCGCGTTTGCGGAGCATGACGGCTGAGAGGGGCAAGAAAAATCCCTCGGGGACGAAGCCACTACGGGCCAGCGCGTCGTGAATCAGAAAGCGATGCAGACGACCATTGCCATCTTCAAAGGGATGAATCAGCACAAAGGCAAATGCCAACAAGGAGGCTTGTACGACGGGAGCTGCTCCTGTGCTTTGTGCGCAAAAAGCCAACCCGTGCATCAATTTATCCACCAAATCAGGAGGCGGACAAATGTAGTGAACACGCATCTCTCCGATTCGTCGCGCTTCGCCCACATAGTTCTGGATAGTACGGAAACCTTTTTCACGGTACCGTTCATCAACAATAGCATTCTGGAGAGGAATGAGTCCTGCCTCGGCAAAGAGCATCTCCCATGACAAAACAACACGCCCTGCTTTTCGGAGAAGGGCAACGAAAAGCTCTGTATGTTGGGGACTTGGTTTTTCTTGTTCAATGTTATAAGAGGAACGAGTCTCCTTATAATAGGCGTAATTGACGGCCCGCTGAAAGAGTTCGGGAGGATAGCTCTCGCGGAGTTTCTCCAGAGCCTCACGAATGACAAGCCGCTCTGCGACAAGCACCCCTGGCGTCCGTCGAATTATCGGACAAAACCAATGACTCCCTAAAAGGTTATTATTCAGCCGCCAGCGACTAATTCGGTGCGTATTACTCGCCACGACATAGCGCTCTGGATCGAGAACATTTACATAGTTTCCTTGCCGACGATCCGCGACAGGAACCGTCTTCCGCAAGAGATACTCGTAGAGGAAACCTATCCGCCAGGCATACTTACTGGTCGGCTGCTGATCAATCCATTGGGCGAGCGCCTGTAAATCCAAGTGCGGAAAAAGAGTCGCCAGAAGCGCCAGCTCTACGCCATCGTACTTCAGTGCGAAGACAACATGATCTAAAACGGCCTCGCCAGGCCAATAACCCTGCGGAAAGGTCTCGTGGACACGGCCTTGCGCATCGACTGCCTGACTCTTGATTCTCCCTATCTGTGAGGAGTGGCTCAGAGGAAAGTGTGGAAGAGAAAAATGCCGAATCAGCCAGGCGTAGCCACAGGGCTCCATGAAAACAATTATATCAAGTGTTTTTTCAAAAAAAGCCTTACCCGTCAAAAAAAACACTTATGCAGACAACTATTTCTTCAAAAACATTTATGACGTACAATACCCCCATGAAAAACGCGCGGGCTCTTGAAAACACGCGGGCTCTGGGACTGACGGTGCGCTCGGTGCTTTTGGGGCTGGGGCTGACGGTGCTAACCAACTTGTGGATACACTACGCTGAGCTGGTGATGAGTGGGGTGCAGGGCCACTCGGCGATTGCGGCCACAGCGACTCCCGTGGGGGCGGTGACCCTGATCTTTGGGGTGGCGGGAGTGAATCTCTTGCTGCGACGGATGCTGCCGCAGTCGGCGCTCTCGGCGGCGGAGATCTTGATGGTCTACGTGATGGTCACGACTTCCACGGTGCTCAGCTCCTCGGGGCAGCTGCACTTTCTGGTGCCGACCATTGTTGCCTCGTTTCACTACGCCACGGATGCCAATGCCTGGGCCTCGACGTTTCATCGCTTCGTGCCCCACTGGATGGCGCAGACTAACCCGGAAGTGCTCGACGGATTTTACAAGGGCAAGACCACGCCGCCGTGGGGCCTCTGGGCTCCCCAATTATTTGTCTGGGTCGGTTTTCTGCTGACGCTCACGTTTGCAACGTTCTGTCTGGTCTCGCTCATGCGCCGCCAGTGGGTAGATCGCGAGAAACTCAGCTTCCCAACGGTCGCCCTGCCGCTTGCGCTGGTTGAGGCGGGCGCGAATGACTCCAAAACCTCGCTCTTTCGCAACAAACTTTTCTGGGCGGGGATGGTGCTGCCGTTCTCGGTGGCCCTCATCAACACGCTCGCGCTCAACGACCCAAAGTTTCCGCTGGTCTCGCTCCGCGCCGACATTGACCTAGCGCAGCTGCCCTCCATCGTCTCCAGCCCCCCGTGGAACGCGATGGGCCGCACGCCACTCTCGTTCTACCCGTTTGTGGTAGGCGTCGCGTATTTTATTCCAGTCGAGGTCACTTTTTCCGGCTGGTTCTTTTTTCTCCTCACACGCCTTGAGAACGTCGTTGGGGCGGCGCTGAACATAGACGCCGGAATGACCGGAACCCAGCGCGCGACATTTCCCTTTATCGGGCAGCAGGGTGCGGGCGCGTTTCTGGCCCTCGCCCTCGTCCCGCTCTGGCTGGCGCGAAGCTATGTCAAGGAAGTAGTCTCGATGGCGTTTGGCGGCTCTAAGAGTGAGTCCGGCGATCTCGATGACACCGACGAGGCGCTTAGCTACCGAACGGCTGCGATTGGCCTGCTGGTCTCCACGGGCCTGATGATCGGCTTCTGCATCGTCGCCGGAATGCAACCACTCATCGCGGCATTACTGGTTATTCTCTCTCTTTGCTATATGGTTGCGGCCACGCGCATCCGTGCCGAGACGGGAAACGCCTGGCTCTTCGGGCCGGAAGTGGATGTCAACCACTTGCTGAC
>NZ_JAYUPA010000258.1:0-2026 GCF_043760365.1 Armatimonas sp. | reverse complement strand
GCCGCCAGAATCTCGCGAATATTCTTCCGGTCATCTGCCGTCAGATGGGCAAACTCGGGCGTGGTGTCCTTGCCGGAGAGAACCTCACCCAGCCGCCGTGCGACATAGTCTCGTGCCTCTTTAGGGAGCGCGTCAAACGGCGGTGAGTAGATTGTCCAGCTCAGCGGATAGCGGGCGAGGCGAGTTTTCAGGTCAAGATCACGGAGCGAGCGTCCGTTGCTGTCCAGAGGGCCTTGCAGCGGGAACTGCCGCGCAAACGCCGTGGTGCCAGTGACTTTAGCCTTGAGAGGCGCTTCCCCAGAATAGAACAAGCCCTTCACCAGCGGCTCACAGGCGGAGTGGATTCGGCGAGTGGTGCTCTCGCGACGACCCGTCTCCTTGAGCGCAGTGTTGAGCTGCTCTTCATCACTTAGGGAGTCTCGGACAAGATAGCTGGCGCGGGTGAGCAGATTTTGCAGATGCCCCTGGTGCTCAGCCACCAGCAGCGCAACAATGTCAGAATTTGGCGTGAGGTACGCCGTCGTGTCGAACTTGGCGTGTAGATCGGTGATATTGGCGCCCGCCTCAGTATCCAGCCGCGCCGCCCCATCGCCGCCCCGTGCGATCTCATTGCCCAAGTGCCGCATCTTGCCGTGCGTCCCCGTGACATACCAGCCGCCCCAGCGCTCCTCGAAGGGGCTCTCGTCGGTGGTCACTTTCGAGCCCGCCGAGAAATCCGGGTTGCCGTCCGCGCGGATATACAGCGAGCGCATCATGTGCCCCGGCACTCCTTGTGTCAGCGGCGACTGGTGGCACTGGAGGCACTCGTAGGTCTGGCGGGTGAATTTGAGCTGGTTTGGGTTCTGGGCGAGCGTGTAGAAAACCGCACCATAGACCGGATCCTGCGCCATCAGCTCCAGCACGCGCCCGCCCTGGACAAATCCTACCCAGCAGCTCTCGTTGAAGTACAGCGCCCGCGGCGTCTGCGGCGCGATGAGATCAAATTGCAGGCTGGTCTTGGAGAAAACAAGCATCTGGGAAGTGCTGAGAATCTTCAGCTCCCGAAGCAACGACTTAAGATAGCCCCCCTGCGGCTCGTAGCGCAGCTTGACGTCGCCGCTCGCCAGCCGTTTTTGCAGCCGCGCAATGGGATCGTCCATCGTGGCTGTGAGATACTCCGTCGCCGTATCGGGCGCTTTGGGGGTGCTCGCCAGCGCCGCCGTGGCAACACTCAGCAGAGCTGCAATAAAAAGACGCATTTGTCCTATTTTACCGTATCGCCCGATTTGTTCTCGCCCCCATGAACGGGGGCGTCTTATTTGTCGCTTCGCGACACGAAGGCCCTCCGGGCCATACCGAGTAAACTCGGTATTCGGTATGGGCGGCACGCCCTTTGTGTCCGAGGAACGAGGACAATAAGACGCCCCCGTTCATGGGGGCGGTACAATCTTCCTATGAAACGCATCTTGATTCTCGCTCTTGCCGCCGCGTGTGTGCCTGCGGCGCTGGCACGGAAGCCCAAAACGAAGAACAAGCCTCAACCGAAGCCGACACAGAAAGTCAAACCCGCTGCTGGGGTTCCCTTGACGGGGATCTACGAGGGCGCGATCACGCTCCCCAATACGCTCACGCTCCGTATGGTTTTTCACTTCGATGGCAAGGGCGCAGGTACCTGGGACAGCCCGGATCAGAGCGCCCTGGGTCTCAAGCTGAAAAGCGCGAGCGCAACCGGAGCGACCGTGACGGTGACCTCTGCCACGCCACCGTGGCGCTTCACGGGCAAGCGCTCCGCCGATGGGATGAGCCTCACGGGGACTTTTGAGCAAGGCGGGGCCTCGCTGGAGATGAGCCTGAAGAAAGTGACTCAGGTCAGTACACTCCGCCGCCCACAGACCCCCAAAGCGCCGTTTCCCTACAAAACCACGGAGGTTAGCTTCCCTAATCCTGCGGAGGCGGGGGTGACTCTCGCGGGGACGCTCAGCATTCCCACGGGCAGCGGGCCGTTCCCTTGCGTCGTTTTCATCACCGGCTCCGGGCAACAGGATCG
>NZ_JAYUPA010000257.1:0-5667 GCF_043760365.1 Armatimonas sp. | reverse complement strand
CGAGGCAGCTAAGTCGGTGTGCTCGCCAAACTCTGCCGGAGCCTCACACGAGATATCATGAATCGCCACAATCGCACCGCGCGCCGCCAGCCGCGTCGCCATCGTGTGACCTAAGCCCCGCCCCGAGCCGGTCACTAAAGCCACTTTGCCTGCTAAGTCCATTGTTTCCATGGCAAACCGTTTCGCGCTCGGGAGTATTTTTTCCTGCTATAATTCCCCCGGAGGCACCCTATGATTCTCTTCGCCGCTCTTATCGCGCTCACGGCACTGCCGCAGAAAAGCAATGTCCGTGTGTTCCCGCTTCGTTCCATCGCTCCCCACCAGCTCTTCGCTGCACTGCGCCAGCTCCCGCCCACGCAGGAGCACGACCTTGTGGTGCGCCCACAGCCGCTCCCCACGCTCCAAAAGACACCGTCGCCGGGCTGGGTCTCGGCGGAGCTGAGCGCGGCAGGGGTCGAGAGCCTGATGCCCTCCCAAGTCGGCCAGTCTGTGGTCGCCACGGGAACCCTCGCCGGGCTCCTGGAACTCCAGAAACGCATCGCGCTGCTCGATAAAAAGCTGATTCTGACGCTCCGGCTGGTGCAGGATGGCAAGACGGTTCAGCAGACGACGCTTTCCGTGCGCCAGTACGACCAGCAGAGCTTTTCTCGCCCCACCGGAAGCTCCCTGACACTCTCCTCGCAGTATCGCTTTCAGACACGCGACATCTTCCTGACCGTGCTATTTCCCAACCGCACCTTCCGACAAGCGCAGGCAAAGCTCGGCACCGAGAGCAAGCTCGTCCTCTCCGATGGTCAGGAGCTTTTTGTGACAGCGGCTCTGGAGAATGAAGGCCCGACGCGCTAGCGGGTCGAAGAAAACGGAGGATCGAAAATGCTACTTGCCCCACCCCCTGCCATTGTTTTGCAGACACAACCTCAGGAAAAACGTGTTCTGGCTAAGATCGCGCTTACCTATCTACGAACGCCAGCGCTTCTGGAACTCATGAGCAGCCCCGAGCTGGCTTCTCTACTACAGGAAGACGGAATGCCAGGAAAACCCTTGCCACTGCTCCGACCTGCGCGGCTGGATAATATCCTTTTCAGCCCAGCAGATCAGACCGTGATCACTCAGGGGACACCCGAGGCGCAAGAACAGTTCAAGGCACTCCTGAGACGGCTCGATGTTGCGCCCAGAAGCGTGCTTCTCACGATGCGTCTGGTGCAGGAAGGCAAGCCCGAAAGCCGACCGACGATCTCCACGTTCAGCAATGCGAAAGGCTGGATGACAGTTGGTGATACGACCGACCTCCAGATGGTTGCTGTGATCCCACACCTTAACCGCGATGGCAAGACCGTGGCGGTGGCCGCGAAAGTCAATGATGAAAAGTGGCTCGTACAGACCGTTAAGCTCGGCGCAGAGGCCAAGTTTGTCTTTCCCAACAACCAGACCCTCTTTGTCACGGCGACTCTACAGTGATCTCTGGGGCACGCTACGTCCACACGAACCTCATCGCCCGCGACTGGCGCAGGCTGGCGGAGTTCTATCAGTCTCTTTTTAGCTGTGTTCCCGTCCCCCCCGAGCGCGACTATTCCGGTGCCACTCTCGAAGCGGGAACGGGTGTGCCAGGGGCAACCTTGCACGGCGTTCATCTGCGTCTGCCTGGCTACGACGATAACTCCGGGCCAACTCTGGAAATCTACAGCTACACCCCCGAAGAAGACGGCCCCGCGCCCAAAGTAAACCGTCCTGGCTTTGGGCACATCGCCTTTGAAGTGGCATCGGTTCGCGACGCCCAGCGCGAGGTACTCGCCAGCGGCGGCGCTCCCGTCGGCGAGATCGTCACGCTGACCACCGCAACCGGAGTGCATGTCACCTGGTGCTACGTCACCGACCCCGAAGGAAATATCATCGAACTCCAGTCCTGGGGATAGGTTTCCTGCGAAATTAAACGTGAAGAAAGTGGAGGATTCAGAATGCTACTTATCACCCCGCCCGCGCTTGTTTTATTCACACCGACTCAAGAAAAGACAATCCTGACCAAGATTGAGCTACGCTACATCCCGCCCTCTGAGGCGGTAAAACAACTGGAGAGGAAAGCTCCTCTAAAAAGCCTGAGGCCTCCGGGGCTGGAGAATCTTCTTGCCAGCGATGCCGATAATACTCTGATCGCTCAGGGCACTGCGGAGGCCGTGGAGGCGCTCAAAGTGATTCTACGGTCGCTAGATGTGAAACCTCTGGTGTTGGAACTCAAAGTGCAGTTTGTTCAGCAAGGAGAAAATGTGATCTACCTGCGCCTGCGAACTAGGAACGATCAAAAAGGAACGGTGACACTGGGCGAAGGGGGCCTCGCGACTAGCCTTGTGATCGTTCCGCACCTCAGCGACGATGGCAAGTCCGTTTCGTTTGAGGTTATCCGCGAGATCGGTGACCCACAGAGCCTCCCTACCGCCAAGAAAACACGCTTCACAAAGGCTGGATCCCTCGGGCGAGAAGTGCGCATCACCCTTCCAGACGGTCTTCTGTTTCTGACGGCAACCCTGGTGGAGAAGTAGGCAATGCAGAACAACACCCTGCGATCCTTCAGTCTTTGTGATCCGGTAAACTGAGGGCATGTCTTTTGATGTCACGGTAATTGGGGCGGGGATGGCGGGGAGCGAGGCGGCATGGCAGGCGGCGCAGCGCGGGGCGAAGGTGCGGCTGATCGAGATGCGGCCCAAGAAGCTGACTCCGGCGCACCAGAGCGATAAGGCGGCGGAGATTGTCTGCTCGAACTCGTTTAAGAGCAACCATCTTTCGAATGCGAGTGGCCTGCTCAAAGACGAGATGCGCAAGCTGGATAGCATTATCGTGAGCTGCGCCGACGCCACTTCCGTTCCGGCGGGCGAGGCGCTGGCGGTGGACCGTGAGGCGTTCTCGGAGCTGGTGACGGAGCGCTTGCTGGCGCACCCGAATATTGACTTTGTCCGCGATGAGGCCACGGAGATTCCTGCCGAGGGCAAGGTGATTATCGCCAGCGGCCCGCTGACGTCGGATACGCTCGCGGCGCAGATCGGCCAGCTTACGGGGCGCTACGATCTGTATTTTTACGATGCCGTCGCCCCGATTGTGGACGCCAGCACGATTGACTACTCGAAAGTCTTTCGGGCATCGCGGCGAGGTAAGGGGCTGGACGCCGATACCAGCGACGATGCGGCGTATCTGAACTGCCCACTGAATAAAGAGGAGTACACGGCGCTCTGGCAGGCGATTACTGAGGCGGAGCTGGCCCCGGTTCATGACTTCGAGGATATAAAATATTTCGAGGCGTGTCTGCCAGTCGAGGAGCTAGCGCGGCGCGGCGAAAGAACGCTCTCGTTTGGCCCGCTCAAGCCTGTCGGGCTGGAAGACCCGCGCACCGGGCGGCGTCCGTGGGCCGTGGTGCAGCTTCGGCAGGAGAACAAAGCCGGGACGCTCTACAACTTAGTCGGTTTTCAGACGCGCATGAAGTGGGGGGCGCAGAAGAAAGTGCTCCAGCTCATCCCCGGCCTAGAGAACGCGGAGTTCGTACGCTTTGGTGTCATGCACCGCAACACCTACATCCACTCCCCGAGTTTATTAGACGCCACACTCGCGCTCAAGACCGACCCGCGCATTCGCTTCGCCGGGCAGATCGTGGGCGTCGAGGGCTACCTAGAGTCCGCCGCAATGGGCCTGATCGCGGGCCTCAACGCCACTTTAGAAACGCCGATTGTCTTTCCACAAACCACGTCGCTGGGGTGTTTAACGCACTACGTCGCAAACTACGAGGGCAAGGATAAAGATTTCGCGCCCATGAACGCCAACTGGGGCATGATGCCCGTGCTAGACGGCGACCGAATTCGCGACAAGAAAGAGCGGGGCCGCGCCATGGGAGCACGGGGTCAGAAGGACTTCGCCGAGGCACTTGCGTCGGCGGGGCTGTAGGCCGCCGATTAAAATCGGCGTCTGCAATGGCGCTTCGCGAAGGTTCGAACCTTCGCCGCGCCGCGAAGCCCGTGCCGGGCTGGGGAGGTTGTCGCGGATGGGACGGGTTATTTCAAGCATCTTCTGGGCGCTAGCGTATCCCTGTCCGTTGCGGAATCCGAAGGACTGGCAGGGAGGCAAGACGGAAGCGGCGGCCAGTTATAGTGAAGCTGTGCGCGATGTGCCAATACGAACACCCAAGCCAGTCCAGGTTTACGATGATGTTTGTGTGCGATCCTGGTACACCCTGGAGCAACCCAGGCGCTGGATGTACCCTGCGTTTGGGCATTCTCTCAACCGAGAGTACGCTAAGATTGGCGGGCTGAAGGGCTTGCAGGTTCTTTGTAGCTCCTGCCCTGCCTGCACTACACCAGAACCGACGGGCTGTGTCGGAAATTTTATCGGGGAAGAGCCGGACGAGTTTGATGAGATCGTAGACTCTCTCGGGCTACGTGCGGAGTTGGGGCGTCATTTCCCCGCGACCACCCCACTCTGGTATGGCCTCTGGATCGAGCCGGTTATCCCCCCTGCGGGAATCTCCGTGCTGCGCCATCTATTCGGAGCGCTGGAGCCGAAAAATCAGCCCCGCGCTGAGGGCTACTCGTCTTTTCTCCGTACGCTGGAGGTTGCGGAGCAAAACCAGATGACGCTGCATGTCCAGCGCACACCGGGCGGAACTCTGGGTGGGCCGGGGCCGCATTGTCCGCGCTGTAAGGCCCTTCAAGATATTGGGGAAGAGATCGTCTGCACAGTGTGTGGTCATATCTGCTCCACAAAACTGAGTAAGTGGCGTTTTCCTCGTCGCCAGCGTCGGCGTGACGATCTCTTTACCCAGCTTGGCGAGAGGCGTTTCGCAGAGATTACCCGGCTGAGCTTAATCTCCCAAGGAGCACTCGACACAGAACTCGATTTTCTCGTTGCGGCGATTCTGGAGCGCGAGCGCACTCGTCCTGTCTGGGAAGCCGAGCAGGAGCGAGCCGACAAAGCAGCAACCGAGCGGCAAAAACGCCAGGATCGCTACAAGCGAGCGGTTCTCTACAAAGGCATTCCACGAAAGGGAGATCAGTTTCGTGCCTCCGCGTTTCGCCGCCTGTTGGAGCGCTACGTCGTGCTGGGCGTCGAGGTGACCTCCGTCAGTCACTGCGCCGAGGAGTTCGTCAACTACCGAGTCGCTTACCGAGGCGAAGATCCCTTTGAGATGCTGGATAAATGGCTCGCCGAGGGGCTCTGCGAGTGGTTCCGCGCCAGTGTGTCTGTCCCCGACGCGCTCCTCTATCCCCAGCCCGGCACGGGCTTCGCGGCTGAGGAGTGAAGCCATTGCAGACGCCGGTTTCCAACCAGCGGCACCTTTAGCACCCACCATATCGCCGCCGATAAAGCTCTCACGATGAAAGATGACCTAGGCGACCGCATGAAGCGCGACTATGAGAGCCGCACGCGCTTTCTCTTGCCGCGCCGCACCAACACGCTGCTCCGCATTGATGGTAAAGCGTTTCATACCTACACGCACAAGCGCACCGGCGAGGAACAGGCGGCGATGGCGTTGCGCAGTGCCTGGGTTTCCGTTGGGCCTCCGATCTTCACACGAGAGCGCGAGTGGCTTCGGAGCCGAGTGCCCGAGTTTGGCTTATAATAGGAACCACTATGCAGCTATCGTTGATGCGAAAAGACCCGATGGATCGGACATTCTCTGGAGAAGACCTG
>NZ_JAYUPA010000256.1:0-5683 GCF_043760365.1 Armatimonas sp. | reverse complement strand
TGATGGACATGGGCGTGGAGCCGTTCCTGATCGCCTCGGGCCTCATAGGCGCTCTGGCCCAGCGCCTCTCCCGACGTCTCTGTACCAACTGCCGTACCTACGCCCCACCCACCCCGGAGCAGCAAACTCTGCTAAATCTCATGTACGGTGCCCCGCTCCCCGTGAAAGCAATCGGCCAGCCAGGAGCGGAAGGCTGTGTGCGCTGCAATAACACGGGAACTGCGGGCCGCTTGGGTATCCATGAGCTGATGGTGATGTCCGAGCCGATTCAGCAGCTGATTATGAAGCGCGCCACCACCGTAGTGATCCAGAATGAAGCGATGCGCCAGGGCATGATCCCCATGATCGGCGATGGCCTGGGAAAAGTGATTGCGGGCATGGCACTCCTGGACGATATCGAGAAAAAAGTATTCGCGGGCTGAGCCTACCCCGTTTCGCCTCACGCCGCATTTTGCCTCCCCCCGGCCTCGTTCCTCGTCCGACCCCCTCCGGCTTCGCGAAGGGGGTTTGGTTTGGGTTTACAGCGTGAGAAGATAAGCAAGAATCTCCTGTGCCTTCTTAGGATTATCTTTTAGCTTCTCAGGAATATTGAGCGCTTCGTTATTTGCGAGATAAAGCTCTTGCAGATTTATGAGTAGAGTGAGTTCGATCGGCAAACTTGTAAGAAGATTTCCTCCCACTACAAGGATCTCCAATTGAGTCAGTTTTCCAAGTTCTGCTGGTAAAGAAGTAAGGTAATTCCCTCCCACTTCAAGAATTTTCAAGTTAGAGAGATCACCAATTTCGGGTGGAATATTTTCCAATCGGTTACCATTTAGAAAAAGGTAACGTAACAGAGTAAGGTTCTTGATACCTGGTGGAAATATCGTCAGATTATTGTATTCAAGATCGAGTATTTTTAGATTAATAAGGTTTCCAATTTCAGGAGGAACCATATTGAGGCCAATATGATCGAGTTCAAGTCTCTCATTGTTTCTTGCTGCTGCTTTTTCGATGGCTTTGAGGGCTTTTTGGTAGGCGGGATCGTTAGAATGGTCGGGCATGAGAGGGGGGCTTTCCTTGCTTTCCTTCGCTTGGTGTGGAACCCAGTGTAACCTGCTCCGGGGGAGAGTGGCAAGCGGGCGGAGGGGCGAGGGGAGTTTTCGTTGCGCTTCCTCTTGGTCGCGGAAAGGGGGTGGGAAGTTTGGGGGGGATTTGGCGACGGGGAGGAGGAACGAGGAGGGGTTTCGGTGAACTTTCCGGGCGAGAGAGCACTCTCACGGAGTTTCCCGGCGCTCTTGCCCGACGAGGAGAAAGAGCAACGGAAGACTCCGGCGCGACTTGCAGACGAGGAGAAGACGATGGCGAGTAAAGAGATCTGCTGAGCCACGAGCTGGCGGTCATTGCGACGCTGGAGTCCAAGGCCACCGTGGGGGCGCGGCGGGTGGTAACAGCGGCCCGCAACCAGGCGCTCGATACGCTGGCCACGGCCAACTCGCGAGTGCGGCACTACTTATGCGCCTGTAGCGACGACACCGACAAAAGCAGCGAGCTTGCCACCATCGGCTTCCAGCCCCGCCGCGCCACCGGGCAGCGGCTGATAGCGGCGGAGAAATAGTTTCCCCAACCCCACCCTTTCCTCTCCCCGCTCGTTCCTCGCGAACGGGGGAGGTAGAGCGGCGGGGGTTAGGGGGCAAACTATCCGATAGCAGTCAGTGCCGTTAGCCCACTCCCTGCGATCTGTGCGGGCGGTGCAGGCGGCTGCCAGTTCTTGTCCTCATCGTCATCCGCTTTTAAGTAGACCTGGCGCATCACGTCCTCAGCACTGGTCAGACCGGCGCGGATCTTATTGATGGCGTCCTCACGGATCGGCACCATCCCGGCCTCGATTGAGGCGCGGCGAAGAATGCTACTGGGGGCTTTGTCAATGATCAGACGCGAGAACTTCTCATCCACCGTCACCACCTCATGCACCCCGATGCGGCCCTTGTAGCCCGTTCCCTCACACTCGGTGCACCCGGCGGGCTGCCAGATCAGGTCCGTGTCGGAGATTCCCAGGAGCCCGGCCTGGCGCACAGTGGGCGGTGCCTGGCGACGGCAGCGGATACAGAGGCGGCGCACGAGGCGCTGCGCGGCCATTCCAACAAGCCCTGAGGCGATTAGAAACGGAGGGACACCCATGTCAATCAGACGGGTCACCGAGGTCGGGGCATCGTTGGAGTGCAGCGTGGAGAGCACCAGGTGCCCCGTCATCGCGGCGCGGAAGGCAATCTCCGCTGTCTCCTGATCGCGCATCTCCCCCACCAGAATAATATCGGGGTCCTGACGCAGAATCGCACGAAGCTGCCGGGCAAAGGTGAGGCCGACTTTCTCATTGACAGCGCTCTGGTTGATGCCGTCCATGTTGACCTCAACCGGGTCTTCACAGGTCACGATATTAGTGCGCTTGTCGCGCAGCACGTTGAGCGCCGAGTAGAGCGTGGTGGTCTTACCGGAACCCGTTGGCCCCGTCACGAGCACCAGCCCTAGCGGTTGCCGAATCAGCTCCTCGAAGGTCTCCTGGTTGTGCGGGGAGAAGTCCAGCCCCTGCAAAGGCCGCACGGACATGGAGCGGTCCAGAAGCCGCATGACGATCTTCTCACCGTAGAGCACGGGCAGGCTAGAAATACGCAGGTCGAAGGACTTACCGGGCATCGTGATGGCAATACGGCCGTCTTGTGGCAGGCGCTTCTCGTTGATGTCAAGGTCCGCGAGCACTTTGATGCGCACCCCAATCGGGTCCTGAAGGTCCTTGGGGAGCTCTCTCCAGAGCTGCAGTACACCGTCCACACGCAAGCGCACCTCCAGACAGTTGGCGCGCGGCTCGATATGGATATCACTGGCACCTAAACGGACGGCATCGTTGACCATCGCGTTGACCATCTGAACGGCGGGTCCCTGAATGGCGGGCGACCCGCCTCCCGGCCCGGATCCTGGCATACTCATGAATCGTTACTCTCCTGGCACGCAAATTCGCCACCAGGAGAGAGAAATCCTGCCCGGCTTAGCCCCGCTTACCGAACTCGTAGGCGGGGTCCACTTCGTCGTTGCCGGTGGGCGGTGGGACGGTGACCTCGCTCTTGTAGTCCGGTTTGGGCGACACTTTTTCGAGTTCAACATCCATCCGGTGCGCCAGCTCGGTGAGCTTGGTGGGATCGGGAGTCTCGCCTAGAGTGGAGAGCGTGGGAATCAGGGCACCCAGCGCGGCGGTGTTGGCCGCTTTGGCCTGCTGGGCCTCACTCAGATGCACGGCGATAGTCTTGAGATGCGCATTGGCAATCCCGTAGTTGCGCGCGGCGATTGCCTCCAGCGTCCGGTCCAGCAAGCGACGAGCTTCGAGCTGATGAAGCAGAGCGATGTCGGACTGCCGCGCGAGCTCCGAGGCACGCAGGCTGCGCCGAATAATCTTAATGTCTTGCGTCAGATTCTGAAGTTTCTTAGTCTGGGAGCGCATCCCGCTACCGTACGCAATCCCGAGGATAAAGAGTGTCCCCGTGATTAAAATCGTCCACTGTATCTTGTTGAACTTCATAATAATCTCATCGTACCGTACAATAAGAACCATGGAAAGAGCGCGAGCGGTATTGCTGCGAGGGATCGAACAGGGTGCGATGCCCGGAGCCGTGGTCTGTGTGTGCCGCCGGGGAGAGACTCTCTGGCACGAGGCCCTGGGAACGACGGCAGGCACCACACCCACCACGCTCACCACGCTCTATGATCTTGCCAGTATCACCAAGCCACTGGCAAGCGCCTCCAGCATCTGTTCTCTGGTCGAGCACGGGGAGCTGCTCCTCAATGCCCCTGTCGCCGGTTTTCTGCCCGAGGCAAGCGCACTCAAAGACGCCACGGTGCACCACTTGCTCACCCATACCTCGGGGCTTCCTGCCTGGATCGCGTGCTACAAAGACGAAGGCAGCGGCCTCGATGCCGCCGTCCGTGCCATTTTGAAGCTCTCCCTGCGCGGCGTACCTGGCACGCACTACGAGTACTCGTGCCTGAACTACATTCTGCTCGCCAAGATTATAGAGGCTGCCACTGGCACCACGCTCGATAAATTTGCCACCGAAAATGTCTTCGCACCGCTTGGCCTCACGGACCTCACGTTCCACCCCGACCCGGCCCGCAGCGCCCCGACAATCTCCCAGGAAGGCCCGCGCTCTGGTGAAGTGCTTTGCGGAATCGTCCACGATGGCAACGCACGCGCTATTTGCGCCGAAGGAAACTCTGTCTCGGGCAATGCCGGGCTTTTTGGCACCGCCGAGGCCGTCGCGCGTTTCGGGGAGACCATTCTCCATGGCGGGCTATTTGGTGCCCCCACGCGCCAGCGCTGGCTCACGTCGCAGTCTACGCCGCCGGGCCACACGCTGGCGTTCTTCTGCAAGCCCAACGGCCTCACTCCCACCGGAGAGCTTCTCTCCGATCAGGCCGTGGGCCACAGCGGCTTTACGGGCACCGCACTAGTTATGGATCCCGAATCGGGCTGCGTGATCTCTCTTCTCACCAACGCCGTCTATCTGGACAACAGCAAGACTGAGTTTTTGCCACTGCGTCGCCGCTTCTTCAACGCCGTCGCCGGAGCGCTGTAGCCCTATTTCTCCCCAAAGAACGCCCGCTCGTTTTGCAGACATTCCCGAAGATCCGCACGAAGCTGGGCTTCTTGCGCTGCCGTTTCGTGTACCTGCCAGGCATACACAAGCGTTAGTACCAGCGCCACCGGCAAGGCGCACCGCCCCAGCCCCCGCGCCACGCCAAACGTCACCGGGACGCGCTTCACACGGCTAATAACAGCGAGGATCGGCGTGAGAGCGAACAAGGGAACCAACGTGGGAAGTGCAAAGAACGTTCGGTAGCCTGCCTCATGCCAGAAGGACTCCCACCAAGAGATAGCCTCCCCCTCACTGGCCGAGAAGCATCGCAAGTAGGTGTCGTAGAAAGCACCAATGGTGTCTTCGCCCCCCCACATTGCCACGATACCAAGCAAGATGACTTGAGCGGCTCCGAGCAGAGTAGCCAGCACCAGCCCGGCCTCTTGCCAGCGTTGGGCCCGCTTTGTCGTGCGCCAGGCTTGCCAGAGCGCAAAAAGCCCAATCAGTGATAGCACACTGGCCAGGCAGAACCGCAGTGTTGTTTCGTCCTCGCTCAGTCCAGCACGATAGATCAAAGCTGGAACGATCCCGATGATCCACCAGAGCCCGAAACGCACACCGGGACGAGCGGGCTTGCCTTGACTCAGTTTCGCGAGCAGGGAAAAAAATGCCCCAAGGAGGAGAGTTGCCAGCAGAGCGGACAGCAGTTGCAGCCCCACTTGCCACTGTTCAGCCAGCGGATAGAAGCGATCCGAGGGGTACGTGCGTTTTCCGAGCTGCGTCTTGACGGCATCGTTGCGTGCGAAGACCTGCTCCAGTGCAACGGCTTCGCCTGCTCCCCAGAGCTTTCTATGCGCCACAAGCTGATGTCGAGCTGCCGCAATTTCCGTGATCGCGCTCCCGACAAGCTTTGATATTGCCAGGTTGCCCTGCTCCCGCATGCGTCCCCCGAGGGATCGCAGGTCGTGCCGGATCGCCAGTCCCCCCGCTAAGTCGCCTGCACGCTCTTTTTTTGCCGCGAGCGCCGTCGCGACGCGCGTTAAGGTACGAAGCGGAGAGAGATGTGGCAGGATCAGGCT
>NZ_JAYUPA010000255.1:0-5686 GCF_043760365.1 Armatimonas sp. | reverse complement strand
ACTAGGAGATTAATCCTGCCTTGCTGAAGTCGCTCAAGAGCATGTTTTCCATTTTCTACACTAACGACGCGATACCCGGCTCGCTCCAGATTGACCTGAATCAGGCGGCGGATATGGGGCTCGTCGTCGGCGACAAGGATGGTTTTCATGCGACGGCAAACGGTAGGTGCTTGCGCTCAGACGGCAGAAAGAACGCGAGGACGATCTCTTCTTGTTTGACCCCGGCTTCCAGCAGATCATTTGTGACACCGTCTTCGATACCATCGTGTTGAACCCAGATCTTGCCTTCTTTGAGCGTGACGTTGAGTACGCATCCATGAATGCGGCGCTTGTTCTGCCAGCCGATATTCCAGAGCTGATAGTGCCCGCCGGTATCGTCAAAGACCGTATCCACTTCGATTTCGCCGTAGTTAGGAGTGAACGCAGCGTACTTCCGAACCACCGCTTTTATAATCTGCCGTAGCTCGTCTACTCGATCCATCGGACGATCCTTTCGGTTTCGGTATCGTAGAGAATAAAGTGAAGCTGAAACTCGCTCGCCAGATCGCGCCCTTCTGGCGCTTCCGCCCCTAAATCCACGTAGAGGTTCGTCTGCTCTCCGTATTTAAGAGTCAGCGGATCGTGCGTGATGAGCCAGCCATCGGATTCCAGTGCCCGACGGATCAGGGCGTGGTAAAGGTCTCTTGCCATTGCTCCTATTGTATCGTCCAAATAGCCTGGAACCGGGGGGGGATTCCCCGCATACGGGGTGTATGCAAACAAAGACAACACGGCTACTGGGCGGCGCACTGGCCGCGATCACGCTTCTTGGAGCGTTTCCCGGCGCGACACTGGCCCAAGACAAACGGCAGGAGGCGAAGAACGACTGGCGCAATCTCGCTGCTTTGGCGGGCGGGCTGACGGCGTTTGGTCTGATCAAGCACGATCCTACGCTCTCGTTTGTGGGAGCAGCGGGGGCACTTTACTCCTTGGATCGCTACGAAAAAGACCGCAAAAGCCAGGATAAGGCGGCCCGTACTCGAGCAAGCCTGTTTTCAAGAACGTACTTCTACCGCGATGGCCACCGTTACGAGCGCCGTTTGGTGACGTCTAAGGGGCATAAGTACTACCGATTCAAACGCGTGGATTAACGTACGGACCGGGCTGGGGAGTGAGAAATCCCCAGCCGGGAACGGCTTCACTCCAGAAATATCCTCTCCGATGCGGCTCCGCGTATTTGATTGAGGCTCTTATTTTTTGTGGTAAAGTCGCCTATGTCTCTTACAATTGCCATCGTGGGTACGGGGAAGGTCGCCCGGAGCAACTACTTGCCGTATCTGTCAAAACAAGCGGATGTCTCGCTGAGCTACTTCTCCCGGACCCTCTCCAAAGCGGAAGCCTGCGCCCAAGAGTTTGGGGGCCGCGCCGTTGACACCATCGAGGCGCTGCTCGCCGACACGCCCGATGCAGTGCTGGTGCTCACCCACGAGACGCAGCGCTTTGCGGCCATTCAGGCGCTGCTAGAGAGTAAGTTTACGCCCCGGCGGCTATTTTTTGAGAAGCCGCTGGTTGCGCAAAACGGCCAGGCTAACGTGAGCGAGGAAGATTTTGTCAAAGCCCGAACGCTGCTCCAAAGATCCCATTCACTCGGCACGGAGACGGCGATGGTCTTCAATTACCGATTTTTCGAGCAGACGCAACGTGCACTAAGAATTCTGCGTGAGCGCGATTTTGGAAAGCTCACCCAGGCATCGCTCCTGGTGAACTATGCCTGCTGGAGCCACTGCATTGATCTGTTGAATCTTTTTGGAGGGCGAGCGGAGGAGATTTCGGCTCTCGCGGGAGTGACCTCGTATCAAGGCACGGTGGACGTCAGCGCGGCGTTTCGGCTGGAGAGTGGCGCAACGGGCACGATTCTGGGCACCAGCGGCACCAAGTTCGACCACTCGCTCTACGAGCTACACTTTCACTTCGAGCGCGGGAGCCTACACTTTAGCGATCTCGACGGGCCGCTAGAGATCTACGATCACGCGATGCGCTACAAAGAATCGCACGGGCTGATTGGGAACCACTCGCGCTGGGATCAGTACAGGGGATCGTTTGAGAAGTCGCTGACGGCCTATTTGGATTCCATTCGCCAGAGCACTCCCCCGCCCGTGCCAGGGCTGGCCGGGCTGGAGGAGCTACAGTTCGAGGCCGCCCTGCGCCGCTCGATTACGCAAAAGCGACCCATAGAGGTCCAGAAAGAATTTCCCCTACTTCTTACCGGTTGAGCCGGGGCGCGTGATGGGTATGGCAGCGAGCCAATCCGGGATTTGGTCTTCCGCGTAGCTCACTACGTTCATCGAGAGTGTCGCCGCCAGTGGAGCGCCAAAGTCTAGTGTCCCACCACTGCGGTCCACCACCACACCGACCCCACAGAGAGTGGCGCCGATGCTTTCCACCAGCTCCCTGCACTCACGGATCGAGCCGCCCGTGGTCAGCACATCGTCCACGACCAGCACCCGCTGACCGGCGGTTAAGTGTTCCGAGCGGCGTAGCATCCGCTTGCCATCGGGGCCTTTCTCGCCGTACGCCGCCGGAACCCCGAGCTGCTTTGCCACTTCATACGCCAGAAGAATTCCTAGCGTCGTTGGCCCGAGCACCACATCGGGCTTGGTGGCGGCGCAGCGCTCGGCGAGCACCTTGCAGAGCGCTGCAACATGCGGTGGGTAGCGCAGGACATGGAACTTCTCAAAGTACGTGTCGGAGTGACGGCCACTGGTAAGCACAAAGTGCCCCGTCAGTAGCGCCCCACTCTCCGTGAAAATCTCAAGAACATCGGCATCGGTCATGCCCCGGAGTATACCCGCGGGGCGGTATACTTTTCGGTATGATCAAGGATGTCTTTGAACCACTGGAGCCCTCGCAGGTGAAGCTCACTGGCTGGCTGGGCAAGCGGGTTGCTGTCAATGAAGCCACTCGGCTCCTCACTGTAGATCTGGTGCCGCTTCTGGCAGGTTTTAAACAGCGCCCTGGGAGCCACCCCTGGATTGGGGAGCATATTGGCAAGTGGCTGCACGCCTCCACACTGGCGTGGCAGAACACTGGCGATACAAAGCTAAAAGCCAAAATTGCCGGGGCCGTGCGCGAGCTGATCGCCTGTCAGGAGCCCGATGGGTATCTAGGCACCTATGTCAAAGAGAAGCGTTTCGGGCTCTTTCCTGGCGCGGACTGGGATGTCTGGAGCCATAAATACTGTCTGCTGGGCCTCTTGACGTACTGGCACTACACCAAAGATGCCGCCGCGCTCGCCTGCTGCCAGCGCATGGGGGACTTGCTCTGCGCCACGTTTGGGACACAGCCGGGCCAGAGGAGTATTAACAGCGCTGGGACCCATATGGGCATGGCCGCGACCAGCATTTTAGAGCCGATGGTGCTTCTTGCCCGCGCCACCAAGAGGGCTAAGTATCTGGACTTCTGCCGCTATATCGTTGATGTGGCATGGGAGGAGCCGCGTGGCCCTAAAGTCCTCTCGACTCTCACGAACCTCGGGAAGGTCAATAAGACCGCCAACGGGAAAGCCTACGAGATGCTCTCGAATCTGGTGGGGCTGTGCGAACTCTACCGCGAGACCGGCGAGAAGCGCTACTTAGTGGGGCCGGAGCGTGCGTGGGAGGATATTGTTGCCAACCAGCTCTACGTCACGGGCTCGATGAGCTACGGCGAGCACTTCCACGACGACCATTCTCTGCCTAATACCCCAAAGAGCAGTATCGGGGAGACGTGTGTGACGGTGACTTGGCTCCAGCTCAACTGGCAGCTCCTGCGGCTCCTGGGCCACGGCAAGTACGCCGAGCAGATCGAGCGCTCCCAGTACAATCATCTCGCCGCTGCGCAGCGCCCCGACGGTGCCCAGTGGTGCTACTACACGGCGCTGGAGGGCACCAAGCCCTACGGCCCCGGCATCAACTGCTGTGTCAGCTCCGGCCCACGCGGCATGGCCCTCGCCCCCCAGAGTGTCTGTTTCACTTGTCAGGATACGAAGGAGCTGATCATCACCACCGTGGATAGCTTCGAGGCGACTGTCATGCTCAACGGGGTGCGCGTGCGCGTGGTTCAGCAAAGTCCCTTTCCCAAGCCCGGTAAGATTGGCCTGACTCTAGAACCAGAGCGCCCGGTGGCCTTTGCGATGGCTATTCGCGTTCCGTCGTGGGGGAACTCCAAGGCGACGGGCGCGCGGCTTTTGCAAGGGCGACAGTTTGCAGCACTTGCCGTCCGCTCACGCACCTGGAAGAGCGGAGATACATTCGACTGGACACTGGATTTCCAGCCACGTACCATCATCGGCACGTTCACTAACACGGGCTGCACCGCCAAAACTCTCGGGCCGTTTGTGCTGGCTGCACAGAACGGTCAAGAGGTGCTATTTGCGGAGGCGGGTGCGAAAGGCGAGAAGTATCAGGTCTGGACGGGGGGGCCGATAAGCGAGACCGAGGAAGACCGCAGCCGCCTCGGGAACGCTGATGGCTCCATCTGCGACGGCGACCCAAAGAGCATTGTGGTGACTTTTGACGGCTCTAAACCGAAGCTGGACTGGTTCAGCCTGAGCTTTGCCAAGCCCAAAACAGCAACCAAGCTCACGTTCTGCCACGGGCGCAGCTACCACGATGGCGGCTGGTTCGACGTGTCGGAATTGCCGGGTAAGCCGTGGCTAGAGATTCAGCGCACCAAAGATGGCCCCTGGGAGAAGATCGGGGAGCTGGCGAGCTACCCGGCGACAACCTCGACGAACTCTCAGGGGCTGCGCGAGGGCCAGGCATTTGTTTTGTCACTCGCTGCCCCCATAACGTTTATGGGCCTGCGCGTGGTCGGCAAGCCCGCGAGCGGCGACAGTCCCCAGCAGGCGTTCAGCTCCTGTGGTGAGCTGAGCGTGGAGTAAACCGCTTAAACCGCCCCTCGCATACCGCCCCCATGAACGGGGGCATCTTTTTGACGGCTTCGCCGACACGAAGTCCCTCCGGGCCATACCGAGCCGAGTCAACTCGGTATGGCCGCTTGCGGCCTTTGTGTCCGAGGAACGAGGACAATAAGACGCCCCGGTTCATCGAGGCGATCTATCGGGGTGATCTGTTTGGTGGAGTGAGACTATGATCGTTTGTTTGGGAGTGCTGGTGGCCGATGTGGTGGCGAAGCCGGTGGATGCACTGCCAAGACGGGGGACGCTGGAGCTGATCGAGCGGATGGAGCTGCACATTGGAGGCAACGCCGCCAACTCCGCCGCCGTGTTGGCAAAGCTAGGCCTGCCCGTGAAGCTGGTTGGGAAAGTGGGCGATGATAGCTTTGGAGCGTTTCTGGCAGAGGGGCTGGCAAGACTGGGAGTGGACACGTGCGCTGTCGCCACGGACCCACACGCCCCGACCTCCGTCTCGTTGGTGACGGTTCACTCCGATGCCGAGCGCTCGTTTTTGCATGTGGCAGGGGCAAATGCGACTCTCAAATCCGAGGATGTAGACTGGGGGGCACTGGGAGGAGCCCGTTTTTTCCATGTTGCGGGTTTGCAGCTTCTCACCGGGCTAGAGGGTGAGGGAGTGGCTGTGGTGCTCGCGGAGGCGCAAAAACGTGGGATGGTGACCTTGCTCGATACCGTCATGAACCCACGCTCCGCCGGCTGGGTTGGCTTGGCTCCGGCACTACCCCACCTCGATTGGTTCGTGCCGTCGGTGGA
>NZ_JAYUPA010000254.1:0-2035 GCF_043760365.1 Armatimonas sp. | reverse complement strand
GAAGCGGCTCATTGAGCGCGATAAACTGCCCGATGCCGCGCTCCCAGCCCGCGACTGTGGCGACCCCATCATGGGCGGCAAGAACCGTAAACTTCACGTCGCTAGTGTATCGGCCTGCGCGGCGAGCGCAAAGTCTTTCTCCGTTAATCCCCCCGAGTCGTGGGTAGTGAGCGCCAGAGTGACTTTGTTGTAGCGTATGTCAATATCGGGGTGATGGTCGGCGGTCTGAGCGGCCTCGGCGATGGCATTGACAAAGCGCATCGCGGCGAGAAAATCGGCAAAGACAAACGTGCGGACAATCGTGTCCTTGTCCAGGCTCCAGCCAGAGCGCACTGCCAGCGCCGCCTGCACGTCGGCAGCGCTTAGTTTCAAAACTTTCATGCTTCGTAGTGTACCGCTTAGCGCCGAATTAGCGCCGAATAACGAGCGCGGGCTGGTTGGTGGCGACGCTCTTATAGGCCGCCTCGACCACTTCCACGGCGCGCAGGCCATCTATGCCCGAAGCGAGCAACTGATGAGAGGTTTCGTCGCCCTGGCAGGCCCGCACAAAGGCCGTCACCAACCCGGCGTCTATGTTGCTGCCCCAGTTCTGGTAGCTCACTTTGTTGGCCTTATCCGAGTACAGCACCGACTCCTGAGCGAACATGTCCATCTCAATCACGCCTTTAGTGCCCACCACACTCATTGTTACATTGCCCCAGGTCGGGAAGCTCTTAGGGCGCGACCACGACGCGTCCAAGCTGGCATAGATCCCGCTCTCAAACGTAATGGTCGAGATCCCCGCATCGTCGTAGTCCGAGTGCGCAAAGCCGTTACTCGCCTCGCAGTAGACCTCGCGGGCTTCGTCTTTGAGCAGCGTCCGCAACAAGTCCGTCACGTGAACCGTATGATCCATCACGGCCCCGCCACCGGAGAGCTTGGTATCAATAAACCAGCCGCCCGGACACATTCCCTGGTTCGTGCAGCGCGCCGCCAGAATCTCGCCTAGATCGCCACTCTCGACCGCACTCTTGAGCTGCCAGAAGGCCGGAGAGAAGCGGCAGGGAAACGCGGTGTAGAGCTTCACCTTCGCTTTGGCGCAGGCATCCACCATGGCTTTTGCGTCGTCTGCATTGGGCGCGAGCGGCTTCTCGGAGATCACGTGCTTGCCCGCCGCCGCTGCCGCCTCGGTGAGCGCACGGTGCTTGCTATTTTCGGAGCAGATCACCACGGCGTCCGAGGCCTCCAGAAGCCCATTCAGAGTTTCGTAGGCAGCGATCCCAAAGCCCGCCGACCGCTCGTCCTTGCGCACGGTGTCGTCGTCCCAGATCCCCACAATTTGCGCCTCGTGGGAGCCGCGCAGGCCCGCCACATAGGCCCCCGCGTGCATGTGGGCTGTCGAGAGAATTCCAATTTTCAGCATCGTTCTTTATTCCGTCGTTGCTTTTAGCGCGTCAGGGTGAAGGGGCCTTCGCCTTTTTTCTGTCCGGTGAGAGGATCAAGCACGATCACATGGTCAGAGAGCTGCAGCAGCTCCGTACCAGGCGTCTTCTGCGTCCTCAAGACATGAATAAGCACCTCGCTGCCACCGGGGGTAAAGCGAACTGCCTTAATATTATTGTCGGTATAGACTGCCAGTGGCTGCTGCGTGGCGCGATCCCGGAAAATCACATGCCCTCCGATAAGCTCCACCTGGCGTGTCCCATCCGGCGAGAGAGCGACTCGCCCAAAGCTAGCCCGTGAAATCTCCTTTGGGCGGGGACGTCGGTGCTGAGCCTGCCGAGGAAGACTTCCCAGTAGCACAGCGATGAGAACTCCGGAGAGAGCCGCGACCAGAGTGGTCACTTGCTGGCGGCGACGGGTGTAAGAGTTGGTGGAAAACATATTTTATTTTTCTCGCTTTTCTCGCTTCAAGATAAAGAGCTGCTGATGGTTATGAAGCACCAAAGATTCACCATCCGGCGAACAGGCGGCATGGGAGTCGCCGTAGTACCGAGCGAGTCCCTCGGGCATGGTCGAGGTGTGGAGAATTGCCTGGCTTCCGCCCAGACGGGCA
>NZ_JAYUPA010000253.1:0-5694 GCF_043760365.1 Armatimonas sp. | reverse complement strand
CGCCGCCGCCGTAGACATCCGCCGTATCGAAAAAAGTGACTCCGCGCTCGTGGGCCGCTCGAAGAATCGCGCGTGCCGAAGTGTTGTCCATTGCGCCCCAGTCTCCGCCGCCTAGCTGCCAGCAACCGAGACCCACCTCGGAGACGGGCACCCCCTGAAATAATCGTGTTTGCATCGCGCTCATTTTACCGCCCTGACCTGCCGAAAATACCAGGTAATGGACACTGGACCACAAACTCCTCGCTCTTTATCTCCATCGCGCACCTTATCCACCGATATTGTGCTTGGGCTGCTGGTCGGGCTTATGGTGCTGGTCGCTTTTAATGTCCACTATTTTCTCTACGGTACGCCTTGGGTCTTTCCCACCGACGATGCCTATATCACGCTGCACAACGCGGTGGTGCTTGTCTCGGGAAAGCCCGACCCAAACTTTGTGGGCACGGCGGCACTGTGCGGCTCGACGAGTACTTTTCATGTGGCGCTGACGGCGCTTTTATGCCTAGTGATGCCGCCGCTGACGGCGCTCAATCTCACGCTCTGGCTCGGAATTGGTCTCTACGGACTGGGGCTCTTGCGTCTGGCACGGGTGCACAGCGCGGCTCCCTGGCAAGCCGTACTACTGTTACTAGCCGGACTCTTCGCCGCGCAGACACCATTTCAAATGCTCAATGGTCTGGAGACAGGACTCACTCTCGCGGGAGTGACCTGGAGCCTTGTTTTTGCCTCGTCAGAGAAACCGACACGGGGGTTGCCTGCGCTCTGTGGTTTGCTGCCCTTGCTACGCCCCGAGCTAGTCGTCCTCGCGGCGCTGCTTTTCGCCTATCAAGCGCTTCGTCAGAAAAAAGCAAAGAGGATCGCGCTTGATCTTGTGATTGCGGCACTTGTCGCCGCGCCTTTTTTGTTGCTCCTCTGGGCCAATACCGGCTCGTTGATTCCACAGACGATTGCAGCTAAGCGTGCCTACTTCGCGGAGTCGGGGCTGCCGCTCGCCGAAAAAATCACGATAGCGTGGCGGTATCTGGGGGCATTTGCCGCCCTGTTGGGAGTGAGCGTCGCCTTTCTTCCCCGACTGGCCGGGTTTGCACTGGGCCGCCTCGGGCTGCTCTTTGCGGCAGTTCTCATCGCCGCCTATATTCAGAGCCTGCCCATGGCCCTGGCGCAGTACTACCACCGCTATCTCTATGTTTTGCTACCGTTTCTCTGGCTGGGCTGCGCCTCGCTCTGGAAATCGGGCAAGTGGCTGGGGCAGGCAGCGAGTATCGGGGCGGCGCTGGTGTTGGTGCAGGCTCTTTTTGCCTTCCCCACACGCTGGGCAAGCTACGAGGGCTGGCACGATGAAGTGGCTATCGAGCTTGAGGGACTGACAAAGTTCTGCGATACGCTCGATGGTGACCGCCCCTTGTTACTCCACGATGCGGGCTATCTTGGTTATGCGGGGCACAAAAAGCTCGTGGACATGGTGGGCCTCAAGACCCCCGCTGCGATCCCGCTGCACCAGCGCTTCACGGAGCCAAGTGGCGGGAAAAAACGGCTGGATGCGGTGGAGCAGCTTGCCAAAGAGAAGCACTGTGGCTACCTTGTGGTGCTGCAGGGCTGGGAGGAGTTCCACAGGATCGGAGCTGGCCTCCAGGCACGCGGCTGGACGCTCGTACCCGTTCGCCCCTTCCCGACAGACTGTCCTGTCCCGGAGCGCAACCGCTATCAGGTGTACCAGCTCACCCCGCCGACAAAAGAAAACTAACTTCGGACACGGCGGATGGGAATGTTGGCGACCAGTGCAACCGTGGTATCGGCGCGCTCCAGATCCACCTTTAGCTCCGCTTCATTGATCTCGACATACTTGGCGATGACCGCGATAATCTCCTGGCGCATCTGCTCCAACATAGGAGCCGGAATATCCGCCCGGTCGTGCATGAGTACCAGCTTGAGTCGGTCCTTCGCTACCGATTTTGACTTGTCTTCTGGTCTGCCGAAAATGAGTTCAAAAAGGTTCATCCTGGGCCTCTCTCTCTACTTGCCGCTAAATAACTTGCGCACACGATCGAAGAAGCCACCACCGGCTTCTTTTTCCTCCATGATATTCATGAAAGGAACCTCTTCGCCACGCAGGCGCCGAGCGATATCACGGTACGCCTGACCCGCTTGAGAGTCTGGCGACATGGACGCCGGTTCTCCCCGGTTCGTGGACGTAATAATACTCTCGTCGTCGGGCACGACACCGATGAGCTTTACCGATGTCCCCAGGACTTCCTGCACATCCGAGACATCGAGCATCTCTTGTTCACGCACCATCTTGGGACGAATCCGGTTGACGATCAGCATGGAGTTGTACAGGCCCTGCGCCTCCAGAAGCCCAATGATCCGGTCGGCATCACGGACGCTGGACATCTCGGGGTTGGTGACGACAATCGCCTCGGTCGCGCCCGCAGTGGCGTTCTTGAAACCCTGCTCAATGCCTGCGGGGCAGTCAATGAGGATCATCGTGTAGCCTAGCTCCTTGATGTCCTCAATCACCTTGCGCATCTGGTCTTCGCTCACGGCGGACTTATCACGGGTCTGAGCGGCAGGCAGAAACGCCAGATTAGACTTTCGCTTGTCTTTGACCAGCGCCTTGCGTGCGTCCGCACGCCCCTCGACGACGTCCACAATATCGTAGACGATCCTATTTTCGAGCCCCAGAGCCAGATCGAGGTTGCGCAGGCCGATATCGGCATCCACCAGTGCAACGGTCTCTCCAAGCTCCGCAAGGGCCATCCCAAGATTAGCCGTCGTGGTTGTCTTACCCACGCCACCTTTTCCTGAGGTAATCACGATCACTCGCGCATCTGCCATCCTGATAACACTCTCTTTACTTTTTACAGCGATTCCTGGGCATTATAGCGGGAAAACTTGAATCTCGCCGTTTTCAATGCGTGCTATCTCCGCGGAGCGCTTCTCTGTCCTCAGCCCCTCATCGGGTGGTGCTGCTGCGATCTTACCTGCGATACGCAGCTGAGGGGCACGTAGCTCACTGGCCACGATCCTGGCGCTCTCATCTCCCTGGCAGCCCGCATGGGGCCGTCCGCGTAGCTTTCCTACGACAATGATATCTCCCGTGGCCACGACTTCAGCGTCCGCACTCACATCGCCACAGATCACTAAGTTACCGCTATGCTCCACGCGCTGGCCGGAGCGCACGTTACGAAAAAGATAGAGCGCATTGTTCAGCTCGCTACGGGGCGGGCTTGCGTGTGTGGGTCGAACCGTAGGGGGCTCCGTGGTTTTGGAGGGCTCCCAGTCTGCGGTGGCCTTCTGGATCGTGGGCAGAACATCGTAGGTCTTGAGCACCAGTTTCTCGCAAGCGGCGCGTGTCTGGTCGTCCGCTGCCACTGCTGCCAGCGGGATGAGTCCCCATAGACCGCGCAGCCAGTCACATAGCTCCGCTACCCCTTCGTTTGCCAGCGCCCTCGCTCCAAAATCTAGCGTTACTTGCGCCCCGCGCCAGAACGTCCGTCCGTCTTTAGCTTCGTTGAGGCGTGCCTCCAGCGAAGCGCGAACCTCGTCCCACTCGCCCCTATCGGGTAGCACGATCAGCAAGCCGTTTCGCCACCCTTTAATTTCCAGTTCCTGCATTAGCTTCTATCTTAGCACGAATTGCCGGTTATTTTTTGGGAGCAGGCTGCTCGGCAGCCTTTCGAGTGCTTGCCACAAGCGTCTCTCTCTTTTTGGCATAGCTATTCCAGAGCATCTGGATCGTCTCCGGGCTGGGTAGCTCGCCTTTATAAACCACAAACCGCGCCTGGATTTTCAGCGTCTCCTCTTTCTTGATCGTCGTTTTGTAGAACGCCCCGAAGCGCCCGTAGTTACGGTACGCCGACCACGCTGTGCCTGTCGGGTTCTCCGGGTGCGAGAGCATCACTATACTGTACTTATTGCCCTCGGCGGTGTAGGTCATCCCCACCCACGGATAGTCCCGGTCTTTGTGGGCATTGGCATCGGCCTTCGGATAGAGATAGACCGTGTTGGCGCGATCTGTTGCATCGGTGGGCCGAAAGTGCAGCCCCGCGTGCTCCGGGTCGCCATCAAAAACCGTATCACCGCCCACGGCCTTCAGCGCCGACGTGAAATCCACCTGCACAAACGCGCCGGTGGGTGCCGGTATAAAGTGCATCGTCCGGGACTCCTCAATCAGTATCTCATCGCGGGTTGTGCCCGTCCAGACGATCTTAGGTGCGAGAATGTAGGCGCTCTGTCCGAGGGAGCTTAAGGAGTGGTTTGCCGTCGCTTCTTTAACAACCTGCTCGCCGCCGGTCATGTGCCAGCGGTCATAAGTCTTGCCATTGACAGTGAGTTTGTTCCAGCCGATAAAAATCCCTCGGTGGTGGGTGAACTCCCCGCCTGCGCCTTTGGTGATTGCTTGGCCTGTCTCCGGGTCAATAATATGCAAGTACGGTTTGTAGGTCTCCTCGCGCTTTTTGGGATCTGAAATATCGTAGGCTGTCATAAAACGCCCAACGGCATTTTGCTTTTCCTTGCCCTGGTAGCGTACCTCGACATACTCTCTGTCCTGAATATGGGCATGAAATGTTGGGGTAGGTGGTTGCTGGGATGCCAGCGTGAGTAGTGCAATTGTAATGGGTAACATCAGATAATCAGCTCCTTGATAACATTGCCAAAGACATCGGTGAGGCGCATGTCGCGGCCCCCGAAGCGAACGGTGAGTTTTTTGTGATCGAAGCCGAGCAAGTGTAGCATTGTGGCGTGTAGGTCGTGCATCTCCATTTTATTCTCGACCGCAAAATAGCCAAACTCATCGGTCGCGCCGTAGATCGTCCCACCTTTGAAGCCGCCGCCCGCCGCCCAGACCGTGAAGCCAAAGGGATTATGATCGCGCCCATTGCTGCCCTGCACCATGGGGGTACGCCCAAACTCACTGCCCCAGAGCACAATCGTGGAGTCCAGCATTCCGCGCGCCTTGAGGTCTTTGAGGAGCCCCGCGATTGCCGTGTCCACCATGCGGGCGTTGTCTTCGTGGCCCTGCTTTAAGTTGCCGTGCTGATCCCACCGATCGTGACCGCAGCTCGGGTGGGTTAATTCTACAAAGCGCACCCCACGCTCGACCATGCGCCGCGCCATGAGGCACTGAAAGCCAAACGTGCGTGCGGGCGCGAAGGGATGATCCAGGCCGTAGAGTTTCTTCGTCGCCTCGGTCTCATCGGCCATGCCGGTGAGCTCGGGAACGGCGCTCTGCATCGAGAAGGCCAGCTCATAGTTCTGAATGGCAGCGTCTACCGCGCTGCTATTGCCCATCTTGCCAAGAATGCTCTGGTCCAGGCGCTTGAGCAGCGCGAGCTTGCGCTTCTGTAGTGCCTCTGTTTTCTCCAGTGGCTTGAGGTCCGCGACCGCGCTAGGGCGTGGCAGAAAGATCGAGCCCTGGTAGGTGGGTGGCAGAAACCCGGAGCCGAAGCAGTCGAGGCCGCCGTTGGGAATCAAGCCGCCGTTGATGACCACGTAGCCCGGCAAGTTCTTAGCCGTGCTCCCCAGGCCATAGGTCACCCACGCGCCCATGCTCGGGCGACCCTGCGAGCCATTGCCCGTGTGCAGAAAATAGTTCGCGTTGGTGTGCTCCGAGAAGTTGCTGGTCATGGAGCGCATGACACACAGATCATCGGCGCACTTGGCCACTTCGGGGAACAGCTCGCTGACATCTAGGCC
>NZ_JAYUPA010000252.1:0-2038 GCF_043760365.1 Armatimonas sp. | reverse complement strand
TTAAGGGAATCGCGGAAGGTGGCCTGGTGGACGAAGGCAGCGGTGGGTTCTTCCGCTATGCCCAGACCCCGGACTGGCGCAATCCGCAGGTGGAGAAGCTCCTGGAAGACAACGCCCACCTCGTGCGCCTCTTCTGCCGTGGGTATAGCCTGCTGGGGGACGAGTCGCTGAAAACGGCGGCAAAGAAGGGCCTGGACTATCTTCGCACGCAGCTCTGGTTTGAGGATCTTGGTGTGTTCGGTGGCTCGCAGTTCGCCGATGGTGAGTACTACGCCCAGCCGCTCGAAGAGCGCGCCGAGTGGAATCCGCCCGCCGTGGACGAGACCATTCTCACCGGAGCCAATGCCGTGGCCGCTCGCGCTCTCGTGGCGTGGTGGCAGATCACGGGCGAGACCGAGGCGCTGACTCAGGCCCGCCGGGTGATGGACTTTTTGTTGACCCACCTGGTGGACGAAGACGGCTGCGCGACTCACTTCCAGGCCGCTGAGGGTGAGGATGTTGGCGAGATTCCCACCGGCATGCTCTCCGATGCCGCTGATCTGGTGGCTGCGGGCCTCGATCTCTACGAAGCGGGGCAGGGCGTGACCTACTTAGATCGTGCGGAAGAGATCGCCAACTGGAGCCGAGGGCACCTTGAGAGCCCTGAGACCGGCGGCCTCTTTGATGCACCCGTCCGACCCAATGCGCTGGGAAACCTCAAAGTGGGGAGCCGAGATGTGGTTGATAATATGCTACTGGCCGACTCGCTCCTGCGCCTGTTTTTGGCGACCGGCGAGACCGAGCACGCTCAGCTTGCACAGCGGATCCTGCAGGCGTTCCAGCCCGCCGCCCCGAACATGGGATTCTTTGGTGCGAGTATGGCACTGGCCATTGAGCGTGCAGTGCTCCCGCCCGTTCTGGTGCATGTTCTTGGGGCCGCCAGCGATCCGCGCACCCAGGCTCTACTCTTGGCCGCGCACAAATCGTACCGCTACGAGAAATTCATCCAGCCGCTGGATCCGTCTAACGAGGACGATGCAGCGCATATCGAGAACCTGGGCTACCCTACTCCTGAGCAGCCGACGGCGCATATCATGGTGGCTACCGATGCCCTCGCACCCACCGTGGATGCTGAGGTGCTGATCGAGACAATCCAGAGCGCTGCTCCGTCGCTGGCCGGAATGCCCGATCTGAGTGCGCTAGTGGGCGAAGAGGAAGCCCCCGCGTAGCGCCACGCAAATAAAACAAGCCCTCGCTCAAGAATCGAGAGAGGGCTTTTTGTTTTTCTTGTCGAACCCCTACACCTAAGATGAAACGACAGATGGCGGGATTTCTCGCGCTGGTAGGATTGGCGACAGCAGCTCTGGCGCAGACAAAACCGAAAGTAGCTGCGCCGGACTTCAACCGAGACGTTCGGCCTATTCTCGCCAACCACTGCCTCAAGTGCCACGGCCCCGATGACAAGCAGCGCCAGGCGGGGCTACGGCTGGATCAGTCGCCAGGGAAGGCTAAACTCAGCGCCGTGCTCGCTCGAATCGCAAAGCCCAGCGGCGATGCGCTCCAGATGCCGCCCGCCCATACCGGCAAGCCGCTCACGGCGACGCAAAAGAATGTCTTGCAGCGCTGGGTGGCAGGCGGCGCAAAGTACGCGGCGCACTGGGCGTTTGTTAGGCCCTCTCCCCCGCTGGGCGGGGGCAGGGGGGGCAATGCTATTGACACCCTGATCTCCGCCAAACTCAAGCCCTTGGGACTCGCACTACAGCCCGAGGCCGACAGATACACGCTCATTCGGCGCGTCTCGCTGGACTTGATCGGGCTGCCGCCGACGCTGGAAGAAGCCGAGGCGTTTGTGAAAGACACGCGGACAGATGCCTACGAGCGGCTGGTGGATAGATTGCTGGGAAGCGAACACTACGGCGAGCGCTGGGCACGTAAATGGCTGGATCTGGCGCGCTACGCCGATACCAACGGCTACGAGAAAGACAAGCCCCGGGTGATCTGGCCCTGGCGGGACTGGGTGATCAAGGCGCTGAACGCCGACATGCCCTTTGACCAGTTC
>NZ_JAYUPA010000251.1:0-2039 GCF_043760365.1 Armatimonas sp. | reverse complement strand
AGCTGCCACTGGCCGATGTAGCCTACACCCTACGCGTCGGGCGACGGGAGTTTGCGCACCGACGTGCCGTGCGTGTGGAAGATCGTGCCGATGCTGTTGCGGCGCTGACCGACAAAAAACGTGGGGCATGGGGCAAGGCACTTGAAAACCCCGCACTCGCCTTTCTCTTTCCTGGCCAGGGTTCCCAGAGCTGCGGCATGGGCAAGAGCCTTTACGAGAGCAGTTCAACCTTCCGTGCTGCCGTGGACGAGTGCGCGGAGATTCTGCGTACGCCCCTTGGTCTCGATATTCGTGACGTGATCTTTGGCGACGACGAGACAGCCCTCAGTCAGACCGCGATCACGCAGCCCGCTCTCTTTGTGATTAGCTATGCCAGCGCGAAGTTCTATGAGTCGCAGGGCATCCTGCCTAGCGCCCTGCTGGGGCACAGCCTCGGGGAGTATGTCGCGGCGCACCTTGCCGGGGTTTTCTCGCTCCGTGATGCCCTCATCATTCTCGCGGAGCGAGCACGGCTCATGCAGAGCCTCCCCGGAGGCGCAATGCTCGCCGTACGCCTGCCCGAAGCTGACGCGGCGCCGCTCTTTGCGAAATTTGAGCTGTCACTAGCCGCTGTCAATGGCCCAAATCTCTGCGTCGGCTCGGGGACTTTTGAGCAGATCGCCGCACTCGAAGCCACGGGAATTGCCTGTAAGCGCCTGAAGACGTCGCATGCCTTCCACTCCGCCATGACCGAGCCGATCTTAGCGGAGTTTGAGCGCTTTGTTGCCGCAATGCCACGAAACGCTCCAACACGCCCGATTGTCTCGACGCGAACCGGCACCTGGCTCACCGAATCCGACGCGATATCGCCACGCTACTGGGCCGAGCAGCTTCGCAGTACCGTCCGCTTCGATGCAGCCCTCTCGGTTCTACTCGAAACTCCAAACTCGGTCTTTATAGAGTGCGGCCCCGGACGAATCCTCACGACGCTCGCCAAGCAGCGACCGGAAAAACCACGCACGCTCACTACAGACGATAACAACAACGACGACCCGCTGGCCCCGCTCTGGGTCGCCGGAGCTTCCTTGCCTGACCCCACCACGGCTCGCCGTGTCTCTTTGCCGACCTATCCCTTCGAGCGCCAGCGCTACTTTGCTCAACCAAAAATCAATGAAATTGTAACCACGCCTATGTCTGCACCTAGCCCCTTAATCCCCCTCGACCGTAAACCCCGCCTGCTCTCGGAGATTCAGGAGACCCTCTCAGATCTCTCTGGCATGGCGACAGCCGATATCGCCGCCGATGCCAGCTTCTCGGAGCTGGGCTTCGACTCGCTCTTTCTGACGCAGGCCGCGCAGGCGCTCGCCAAGCAGTTCGGCGTGAGCATTGCGTTTCGTCAGCTCATGGAAGATCTCTCGACACCTGCCGCTCTGACGGGCTACGTGGATAGCTTGCTAGCTCCCGAACCCATCCCCCAGCCCCTTCCCTCTTCGAAGGAAGGGGAGCCAGCATCCTCCCTACCCTCCTTCGTAGAGGGAGGGTGGCGGAGCGAGGTACGAGCGCAGCCGGGTGGGTTCGAGGCTCTTGTCGCCCAGCAGCTCGCGATCATGCAGCAACAGCTCGCACTGCTCTCCGGTGGCGTCGTCACCGCGCAAACGATTCCCATTGCCCCACCTGAGCCTGCTAAACCCACGCTAAACATCGCTTCTGCGCCCAATGTACCCGGTGCAGGCTCCCCCGTTATCGCAGGCGTGGGCGGCGAACCCACGGGCAACCATGGCCCATTCCGCCCTATTCAGAAAACGGCCACAGATGAGTTCACCCCCCAACAGCGAGCGCATCTGGCAGAGCTCACGGAAAAGTATCTCGCTAAGACAAGCAAGTCCCGTGAGTACACCATCCGGCACCGGGCAAAACTCTCCGATCCGCGTGCCGTGGCGGGGTTTAAGCCGTTCTGGAAGGATCTCGTCTACCCAATCGTCGCCGAGAGTTCTAAGGGCAGCCAGATCATTGACATTGACGGTAATAAATACGTTGATATGACAATGGGATTTGGGCTG
>NZ_JAYUPA010000250.1:0-2039 GCF_043760365.1 Armatimonas sp. | reverse complement strand
GTACCCAGCTGCCAGTGCCTGGCGAGAGCGCACGAATCGCGGTGATGGGCCGCGAGGTATTGTAAAACCGCTTGCACTCCCAGCACCCAATGCCCGCGTCCATCACGGCGTTGCCAAGGGTAAAGAAGAGCTTCACATCCCGATCCAGATCGTACTGACCCTGGTCGGAGACGGCAGTGGCGAAGAACAGCCAGTGCCCTGGTGGCTGCACCGAGCGTGGCCCGTCGGCCCAGTACTCCACCAGAGCTCTCTGCTGGGCTGTCAGGTCAGCGGTGAGCTTAATGACATCGTTCATCTGAGCGATATAGAGCGCGGAGCCAAACTCGGGCGGGGCTACCGGGCGCAGTGCCGAAGACGACGCGAACGCGAATGGCGTCACGAGGCCCCAGTGCGGCGCGATATAGGCCGGGGCACTGCCGTTGGGAAAGCGAATCTGCTGCCAGTACTTCGGGTCTACTACAGAGTCGGGGCCGTTCACCGGAACATAGCCCGTGGTATCGGCGTAGCTATTGAGCTGGTTGGCCCCGTCGGTGTGGCGGAAGCTCAGGAGCTCTTGCGCACAGCGATTCCCGATTCCTGCCGCCGTGGTGGTATCTAGCGACAGATTAGCAGGATCGTAGCCCAGACTGGTCATCAGGCTATCAAACGCCACTTTCTGGGAGGGATAGAGATCCACGAGCGCTCGGTACGTTGCAAAGCTGACGGCCTCCTCTTTGTTGCCCTGTGTCCGCTCGCCTTCGGGCCTACGAAGCGAGCCACGGAGTTGCGTGCCCACGGCAAAGGCATCGTAGCAGGCCCAGGCATCGAAGGCGGCGGTGTGCACCATTGCAATTGCCCGCGCATTCATGGGCGGCCCCAAGGTTGTACTGCTGATGGCATTGAGAACTTCCTGTGCCCAGCGCCCCGAGACGCTTCGGCTCGGTGTACTGCCCCCTCCTCCGCCCCCACAGCCCACGAGGGCAAGGGTAGGAGGCAGCGCAAGCGCTCCAGCCAAAAAACGCCGTCGGGTGAGTACAGTGCCTTTATTCACAAAAATAGTGTAGCACATGTTTCCCAGGCACGGTACCTCTCTAGTCGGTAGGACTACCGTCGGCCCGTAAGCTGGTTCCGCAACCGACGAAGCGCGTAGAGCAGGCGGACGAGCCAGGCTTTCCAGAGTGGGAGGCGCTGGATGCGGCGGACGGGGGCGGCGTTGAGGGAGGTGTCTAGGAGAACGTGGCGTGTCCAGCCGGGGACGGAGCGCGGAAGTGTCTCCATCGTGAACCAGTCCACGGCCACGGACTCCCAGCCCGGCTCGCCGATTTTCTCGACGATCTGTCCGGCAAATACCTGCACCAGCACACCGCCGCCGGGTAGATCAGGCCGCCAATAAAATCCAACGCAGCGCGTCAGTGACACGGTAAAGCCCGTCTCTTCCTGAAGCTCCCGCACGGCGGCGACTTCGGGCGTCTCGCCGGGCTCGATCTTACCGCCCGGCAGGCTCCAGAGACGAAAATCCTCGCGCTTCTGGAGAAGCACTCGGTTTTCGGAGTCAGAGACGACGACTTGAACACCATCGGGCGCACGTTGCGGGAAATTAGACACACTCTCAGTATACACAAACAACCGACTGAGGATACAAATCTGCATGCACAGAGATACAATCTAAGAAGAAGTATGCACTGGCGAGTAGAGTTATTCGGTGAGCTGCGGGTGGTGTGCGGCGAGCGTGTCGTCACGCGGTTGGAGAGCCGCAAGATCGTGGCGCTTCTGGCACGCCTTGCGCTCCAGCCCCAGCGCGTGCACACCCGAGAGGAGCTGGCAGATCTGCTCTGGCCCGAGAGCGACCGGGAGACGGGCCTCGCGCGTCTGCGCCATGCGCTCTCATCGCTACGTCGTACCCTCGTTCCCGCAGGCTTGACCGGTGAGGGCTTTTTTGTGGCAGACCGGCAGAGCGTGCGCGTGCGCACGGAAGCATTGAGCTGCGATGTGCGGGAGTTCGAGAGTGCGGTGCGCCACAAAAAATGGGCGGAGGCACAGAGACTCTACACCGGCGAGCT
>NZ_JAYUPA010000249.1:0-2041 GCF_043760365.1 Armatimonas sp. | reverse complement strand
AGAAGCCCGTCGCGTGGGAGCCACGTCCCAATGGCAGCCGCTACTGGAGCCCTGCGAGTGAGAACGAGCGTGGTCAGATCGTCGAACTAAACCCCGCCGATGCCTCTATTCCCCTCAACCCCGCCGGCGCGGGCACCTCGCCGAGATTGCGCGTCACGTACCACATCAACCCCGACCGCTGGCTCTGCATGACGGTCGAAGATTTAGTGAAAAAACAAACCCTCAGAGAAAACATCCCCGTGGTGCGCCTACGGTGACAAGCCTGCTCTGGAAGTTCTGCCATCACGGAAACGCCCAAGCTCGTCAAGAAGCGCACCAAGCGATCTTAGATCGTGGCGAGACGATTCTCCCAGAACTGATAGAAGCGGTCGAAGAAGAGCTTCAGAGAGTCCGTGGGGCTTTCCCAGGGACGGATGAACGGGGGCAAGCGTTCTACCCCGGCCCCGAACCTCTTCAGCGTCTGGTCGAGCTCCTAGTCACATATGAAAGCCCCAAGATTCTATCGCCCCTTGGCTGGGTTGCGGCTTGGAGGAGATGGGATGAGGTATTCCAGGAGCCCTTTCAACAGCTCTCAGAAGCTCTTGAAGCGCGGGCGACATCTGCTGATATTGCCGCTTTTACGGAGGCGCTACAGCGGTTAAGAGCGTTGCCTGGAACGAAGTCGAAGCAGCTTGCGATTGCGACTGCTTTAGTGCGTATGGCGGAGAAAGACCCTAAACCGGAAATTCGTGCCGCAATACCTCTTCTGAAACCGAGTCTGTCTTCGCCCTGGGAGTTCGCTTCGTTGCGCAAGCGCCTCAAAGTAGCGCTAGGTGAGGAAAACCTCCCCATCCCCGCAACCGCTGGGCAAACAGCCCAAGACTTGCCGATTCCCGTTGAGGAGAATTCGTCAGCGGAGTAGCGCGTCGTACTCGGCGTGGGAGCCGCCCAATGGAATTGGGCGTCGAGGTGGCTTCGCGAAAGGGGAATAGATCCGGTAGCCCGGAACGGGCTTTCCGGCTGAGGAACGAAGCCACTGTAAACGCTGATTTTAATCAGCGGCAGAGGTAAGATAGCGTCATGAGCCTCACCCACGAGCAAGTCTTTCAACACTTACATGTCGTTCATGAGGGGGCACCGGGCTGGGAAAGGTCACAAGCGGCACTGTTTGGAGAAGGGAATGAGGTGGTTCCCTTTCTGATTGAGGTGCTTGAGATTGAGCTGAATAAAGTACATGGCGTGCTTGTTGTTCTCAGCTACCAAAAACTACTCCGGCTGACAGTGATGCTCGCGCAGTTTGACGACCCTCGTCGCCTTGCCTGGTTGTTGCGTGTTGCACGGCAAACCAATGAACCAAAAGCAATTTTGAGCTATCACCAGGTTCTAAAAACGTTAGAGCGACGGGCGTCGGCAGCGGACATTCAAGCGCTCATTGCGCTGATGCAAGGCACGACTCTAAGATCGGCTGGATTACCGTTTTCGATGACCCTGCGGTCCGATGAGGCTCTGCGGGTTGCACAGGCACTTGTCCGAATTTCGGAGCGCTATCCGCAGCCGGAGCTACGAGCTGTTCTGCCACTGCTTGTGTACACTCTCTCGTCACCTTTCGAGTTCATCGGGCTACGTAAGCGCCTGAAAACGGCCTTAGGCACCGACTCCCTTCCGATTCCCGCGACGGCGGCGCAAGCAAGGGGCGATTTGCCCCGTCCCTCAAGCAATGAGGAAAGCGCTTGAGCCAGAAAGCGTCGGGGGTAAAAGTGCTGGTTCAGCAAGTGGCCTACGGTGCGCTTCCGGAGTGGCGGAGTGCGTGTCGGCGCTTTCAGAGACGGGGCAAGTCTGCCGTCTCGGTGCTGATCACGGCAATAGAGGAGGAGCTTGCAAGGACACCGCTCCACACGGAGGCAATCCAGCGCCTTGCCGCCCTCCTATCCGATTTCAGTGATTCCCGGAGTGTGCCGGTTCTTGTTCATGTAGCGGTTAGAGTGAGCTATCCACTGCCGCTGGATCGTGTGGTGCTGGCGCTGGAGGAACGGCTAGAGTCCGCCGATTGTCTGGCGCTGGT
>NZ_JAYUPA010000248.1:0-2042 GCF_043760365.1 Armatimonas sp. | reverse complement strand
CCCGAGCATTTACTTCCGACAAAGACATCATGGCAAAACAAACTATTACAACCCGCGAGAAAGACTACTCGCAGTGGTATCTCGATATCGTCAAAGAGGCGGATCTCTCCGACTACTCCCCCGTGCGCGGCTGTATGGTCATCAAGCCCGTGGGCTATGCAATCTGGGAGATGATCCAGCAAGAGCTAGACCGCCGCATTAAGGCCACCGGCCACGTCAACGCCTACTTCCCCCTCTTTATTCCCGTGAGTTTTCTCACCAAAGAGGCGCAGCATGTCGAGGGTTTTGCCCCCGAAGTCGCTGTGGTGACGCACCATCGCCTAGAGAGCGACGGCAAAGGCGGACTGGTTCCTGCTGCACCACTCGATGAGCCGCTGGTAGTGCGCCCGACGTCGGAGGCGATTATCGGGGATAGCTTCTCGCGCTGGGTGCAGTCCTGGCGCGACCTGCCACTTCTTATTAATCAATGGGCCAATGTCGTGCGCTGGGAGATGCGCACACGTCCGTTCCTGCGCACGGCTGAGTTCCTCTGGCAGGAGGGCCACACCGCCCATGCCACCCACGACGAAGCCGAGGAAGAGACGCTGAAAATCCTCCATGAAGTGTATGGGGATTTTCTAGAGAACGTCATGGCGATTCCGGTCTTTAAGGGGCAGAAAACCGAAAAAGAGAAGTTCGCAGGCGCACTACGTACCTACGCCATCGAGGCGATGATGCAGGACGGTAAGGCGCTGCAAGCCGGGACGAGCCATAACCTGGGGCAGAACTTTGCCAAGGCCTTCGAGATAAAATTTCAAGGCCAGAACCAAAACGAGATCGAGTACGCCTGGACCACCTCGTGGGGTGTCTCGACCCGCCTGATCGGGGCGCTGATCATGGCGCACTCCGACGACGATGGTTTAGTCCTGCCACCGCGCCTTGCCCCGATTCAGGCCGTGATCGTCCCGATCTACAAGACCGACGAGGAAAAAGCAGCGACGCTCGCCGCCGCCGACCAGCTCAAGGCCGCGATTGGCGAGCGAGCGCGGGTCAAGATTGACTCCCGTGATAACCTCACGCCGGGCTTTAAGTTCAACGAGTGGGAAGTGAAGGGCATTCCCGTTCGCATCGAGATCGGGCCGCGCGATGTCGCCAATCAGACTGTGGTGCTGGGCCGCCGGGACCGACCGGGTAAAGAGGGTAAGCGCTTCGTCAGTTGGGCCGAGCTTCCTGATGTCCTGCCTGCGCTTCTCGAAGAGATTCAGGCCGCGCTCTACGACCGGGCCAAAGCCTTCCGGGATGCACATGTCACAGATGTTGCCAACTACGACGAGCTCACTGCCGCCGTGGAAACAGGCTTTGCCCGCGCTTGGTGGGCGGGCTCGCGCGAGGACGAGGACAAGATCCAGCTAGAGCTGAAAGCCACGATCCGCTGCATCCCGCTGGAGCAAGACCAGCCCGGCGGCGAGGGCGTCTGTGTCTTCACCGGCCAGCCTGCCACCCTGCAAGTGCTCTTTGCACGGAGCTACTAGAACCCACCCCCTAACCCCCGTGCAACGGGGGTTAGGGGGTGGGTTCACCACGTAAACTGAGGTGCTTGAATCCCATCCTCGATCCAGAGAAACTTCCCGTTGGTCTCGCTTGCAGGCGCGGCGACAATCTTACAGACAAGCTCAGCGGCTTTCTCCGGCGGATCGCCGCCGGTGCGCTCCACTAAATCTGCCCAGCCGGGCATGCCGCCAAAGTCTTTGATGTCTTCCCACATCTCCGTCTTGACCTCGCCGGGGTGAATCGCGCAGCAAGAAAGCTCAGTACCCGAAAGCTCAGCGGCGAGCTGGCGCGTGAAGAAGTTGAGCGTGTACTTGGAGAGAATGTAGTCCGCACCAGGGCCATCGGGCTGTGCGAAACCGGCGGCGGAGCTGACATTGATGATGCGGCCCCAGCCCAGCGCCTTCATCCCTGGTGCACAGAGCCGGGCGAGTAGATACGGTGCATAGACATTGGTAAGAAGCGTCTGCCGCCAGCGCTCCGGGTCGCTCTCGGTGATCTTGTCGAAGCCGTTG
>NZ_JAYUPA010000247.1:0-2043 GCF_043760365.1 Armatimonas sp. | reverse complement strand
TCACCAGCTCTGGTTTTTTCATGCGCGATTTCTTACTCTATTTCCGGCGGCGCAGACGCAGTCCGAGCAGCCCCCCACCCAGCCCAAGCAACACGAATGTCCCCGGCTCTGGTGCGGCATTATTGCCCACGTACAGGGCAAGAAGCTGGCCACGCTCTACCAGCTCAGTGTCACCAGCCGAGGCATGCACTTGAGCATTGAGCAGATACCAGCCGCTTCCCAGAATATCGGTTGCATCAATAATACCGGAGGATTCCTCATCGGTGGTTAGGCTTCCAGGGCCACCCCCAAAGAGTGCACTTGAGAACTCAGCGACTGTGCGGAACTGGCCATTATTGATGTTATAGTTCCAAATTTTGGCGAGATGAGCCTGATTGCCCGGATCTTCCTGAATGAGAATATTGCCTAAGCGATCAATGGTTAAGTTGTCCATCATTTGCTGACCCTCGGTGCCATCAAGAATCATGGTCAGGTTTCCACCCAGAGTGGGATCATTCAGATCGCTATAACGCATGCGCCACAGGCGGCTTCGCCCATTGAACTGATGTGTTGTGACAAAGTAGAAGTCATTAGGGTTGCTGGGATCCCAAGCGCCATCTTCTGGGCGTAGGAACTCCGTCACACCGTTTAAATCGCTGGCGGCATCGAGTGCACTTCCTGCCGTTGCCGAGACATCGCCATGGTTGAAGAGGGTGAAGCTTGTCGAGCCACCTTTGGCAAGCCCTCCAAACGGAGTGGCTGCTGTTTCTGTGGCAAAGCCCCCCACTTTGATCCCATAGAGACTACCGTTGGTCAGGCCTGCCTTCTCGATATCGGAGCCCGTGTTGGTCTTCGTACCCACGTAGAGGTAGGTCTGCCCTGGCGTGGCATCGTCGGTGCCCATCACGAGAGTCTTATTCTGTGCAAAAGGGTTAGCGACCGAGTTCTCCCAGCTAAATTTCCCCAATCGTGGTAGATCAAAAGCTTTTCGAGCATCGGGGCCATTGACTACCCAAGCAAAAGCACGACCCTCTGGGCCTGTCTCTTCCCCGTTCATAAAGATGCGGTTTTGTGTTCCCAGGCCTGTATTGGCATTGTAGAAAGCACTCGTCACCGGCAGATCTGCGGAACAGAGACGAGAGATCGCGCTGGTTCCCGCTCCCGAGATAGTCACGGAGGTCGCCAGATCACGCCCTGAATTCACAGTGAAGGTGTTTGTATTCGCGTCGATATTCCACTGCGAGACAAAAGCGCCCTTCTGGCCATGGGCTCGGTTAACTCCTGCTGTCGCAACAAGCTCATGGTTGACGAGTAGCGAGAACGTGCCATCCCCATTGCCATAGGCCCCTTGCCCATCAGGAATGCCGACGAGGCGGTAGCCGCCAATACTATCGCCGACGGTGAGAATTGAGATTGTCTTGACATCCGAAGCGGTTGGGAGAATATAAGCGGCTGTTGTGGTGCTGGAGCCTGTGAGCTGGGCATAGGCGGCTGTGGGAACTACCCAGAGAGTAGCTGCAAGAGCGAGAGAAAGAGGCTGACGCATGATAAGACGATGTCCTTTTCGATAAGCGAAATTAGAAAACTAACACAGCAATCATAGCAGATAACTGCTCTCTTGAAATTAAGGGGGAGTAAACCTGAAATTAAGTCTCGATTAACTCTTTAGCCACACGCTCGGCCAGCCCGAAGCTCAGCGTCATTCCTGCGCCGCCCACGCCCGTGACCAGCGTGACACGGTCTTCTGGGTGTGCGATGAGCCAGGGCTGCGTTTTGTGTTTCAAATAAAAACCCTGCCAGCGCGAGGCGATCTGGCAGTGAGGGGCTTCTAAGAATATCGCTAGGTAGTTGAGTACCAGCGTGTCAATATGCTCGTTGTTAAAGACTGATACCTCTTGGTCGTACTCGTGGCTGTCGCCCAGAGTCAGCTCACCGTGGCCGTTTTGTGAGACCAGAACGTGGATACCGTAGCGCTCGTACTCAGCATACTCTGCATGGAGGCGCGCTTTGAGCGCCGCCAGGCTCGGGCAGCTTTGAAAAGACTCGTAGTGCGCCAGAGTGAGT
>NZ_JAYUPA010000246.1:0-5719 GCF_043760365.1 Armatimonas sp. | reverse complement strand
CACTGGCAGCGGGGCCAAAACTAACACTCACCCCGCACTTTAGTGCGGCTCTGATGCCCGGCTATGAGCAGCCGGTCACGGTGACACTCACCAACCCGGCGGATGGAGCGGCCTTCTCCGGGGAGGTTGTCCTCAGCCAGGGGACGCAGCAGTGGCAGACACCTGTCACTCTTCCCGCAGGGGCATCGGTGGCGACTGTGACTGTGCGCGTTCGCTATGCATCCAGTAGCTGGCTCCCGTCCAAAGTGCTACTGCGCAGTACACGCGGCGATGTCGTGGCGGCGCAGACCTGGAACCCCGCCGTGAAGCCGGAAGGGCTCCTGCGAGTTCTCGTGGTCAGCAAAGATGGTAGCGCGGGTACATGGGAGGGCCTCAATGGCCAGGTCAGTGGCGTCCACCGCGAATCGGGCCGACTCGTGCCCGGCGGGCCCCGTCGTGTGCCGGGACAGGTAGGGATGAGTAGGGAGCTGCCGGACGAAGATTATTTTTCGGTCGTCGCCGCCACACCCAGCCAGCTCACCGAGCAGGCAAGCGCACTGGCTCAGTTTGGAATTGTCGTCCTGACTAGCGAGCAGGGGCTGAGCGCGGGGCAAAAAGCGGCGCTGCAGCGCTGGGTAAACGCGGGCGGTATTTTGGTGCATCCGGAAGAAACCGACACCCCGGAGAGAGTGGAGCTGCTGGGAGCGGGGAGGATCGTTCACACGAGCGCAACGCCCTCGGTGAAGGCGCTTGTGGCCCCCTGGAACTATGTCGGTTCCCTGCGTGCCCGTTTTGCAGGGCAAGAGGAAGAGAACTACGCCTCTTCTATGGCGGGGCTCTTTCCGCAGGTGCTGAAAAGCTCGGGGATGCAGGCACCCCCGTTTTCCACCATCGCGCTCTTTCTGGGAGCCTACTTACTTGCCGTAGTGCCGCTTCAGTATCTGATCCTACGCCGCCTCGATAAGCGCGAGTGGGCGTGGGGAACGACTCCGCTGCTGGCTGGCGCTTTTGCCCTGGGGGCCTACGTGGTGGGCGGCCAGGGCCGTAGCCGGGCGGCGTTCTACAACACGGCAGCCGTGATCGAGACCGCTGCGGGGCGAACCACCGGAGCTGCTGTCGCACGCTTTGGGCTCTACTCCCCAGACCGAACGACCTACAGCCTCACGGCGCCGACTGCCGATACGTCCTTCTTTAGAACGGTCGGGGATCTGTCAAGCCTCAGCTCGGCTCAAGTACCCGGTCAGCCCACGCGTCTCCAGGACTTTGCTGTGCCGCAGTGGGCCATGCGCAGTGTCAGCCTCTACACCACCGATCTGCCCTTGGGCGGTGGCGTGACAGCATCCCTGAAGCGCCGGGGCGCTGTTCTGGAAGGCACCGTGACCAACAACACCGGAGTCACACTGGAGTCCGTTCAGGTTCACTTTGGCACAGGACGCGCTCTTATCCCAAATCTGGCTCCCGGCGCGACCCAAACCGTCGGTCTTAGTTTTTACGGCCAGGAAACTTTACTCCACCGTGTTGTTTCTGGACCTCCTCCCTCGCCTGATAGTAAAGAGGCAGCGCGGCGGTTCTTCCCGATGTTGTCAAATTCTGTGCCGGATGAGCAACCCAGCGTGTATGGAAATCCTAGTCGAAATCGTTACGGCTCTGTGACACGAACCAATGAGGCCCTGATCACGGCGCTAACATCACAGGAACTGGTTCCCGTGACCATTGAGGGCGGACGAGCCACTCCCCGGACGACCGACAGTCTGCTGATCATCCACGTGCCTATTGAGTAGCCTCCTCTTTCCCTAGCCCGGAACGGGCTTTGCGGCTGAGGGACGAAGCCATTGCAGACGCCGGTTTCAACCGGCGGCAAAAGCGCGTACAATAGCCGCATGAACGTATTATTTCTGGGAGGCACGGGCCTCATTTCAACGGCGATTGCGCGTAAGCTGCTTCAGCGTGGCGAGCAGGTCACTTGCTTCAACCGGGGGCGTAGTGAGAATCGCCTGCCTGCGCACCCGAACCTGACAATTGTTAAGGGGGACCGCAGTGATCGCGCGGCCTTTGAGGCGCTCTTTGCAGATAAGCACTACGATGTGGTCGTGGACATGATCTGCTTTAGCCCCGACGATGCCGCATCGAGCATTCGGGCGTTTAAGGGCCGCTGCGGGCACTTTATCTTCTGTTCGACGGTCTGTGTGTACTCCGGCCCGCCTGTCACCATTCCGACACCCGAGAGTGAGCCTTATCACTCAGTTGGTGGCTATGGCAAGAATAAAGCCGCCTGTGAGCAGCTTTTTCTGAGTGAGCCGGACTTTCCTGTCACTGTGATGCGCCCCTCGCACAGCTACGGCGAAGGGGGAACGCTCATCCGGCCCGTGGGCGGCTGGGGGTCGTTCGGGACGTTTCCAGATCGCTTGCGCAAAGGCCTTCCGGTGATTGTCCCCGGCGATGGAACGGGCCTCTGGGCGAGCTGCCATGTGGACGATGTCGCGGAGGGCTTTATCTCCGTAATGGGCAAAGAGAAGACGTTTGGCGAGTGCTTCAATATCACCGGGGAAGAGAACATGACGTGGAATGATTATCACAAAGTCGTTGCCGAGGTGGTTGGCGGCACGTTCAATCCTGTCTACATTCCTACCAGTGCGCTCTCTGAACTCGCCAAGCCAGAATGGACCGGCGGGCTGCGTGAGATCTTTGCCTGGCCCAGTATCTTCACCACCGATAAGATCAAGGCTATCGGCGGCTACCCCGGCCAGAGTGTCTCCTGGGCTGTGGGTGCGGCGCGGACAATCGCTTGGATGGAGGCAAATGGTAAGGCTCAGCCCGCCGAGAGCGACACCTACGAGGATCGGCTGATCGCAGCGTGGCAGGCGGCACTTCAGACACTGAACACATTCGATGCATACGATTGAGCGTATTGCTTTTTCCTACTGGTGGTTTGTTTAATTGCCATGATCGGGCGGCGGCTAGGGCTGCTGGAAACCTCGCGTTTGTCTTTATTTTTTGAATGGATTGCTGAACTTGGTATCGCTCGTGATTGTGTTGTCGGTGAGAGTGCGCAAGAACGCCACGAGAGCATCGCGGTCTTCGCCAGGAAGGGACAGGCGCTGGGGGGTGCCGCCTGGGCCTTTGAGCCGGTTGTCGAGCGCGGGGCCATCTTTCACGCCGCCAATGTAGTGATCCACCACTTGCTCCAGCGTGGCAAAGCGCCCATCGTGCATGTAGGGACCCGTGATTCCGACATTCTTGAGTGAGGGGGACTTGAAGATTCGGGTCTCGCCCGCATCCAGGCCATTGCTACGGGAGTTGGCATTAAGCGAGAAGGTCGGCACGCTATGGCACCCGGCGCAGCCCGCACCACCCTGGTTGGGGGCGAGCAGATAGACCTGCTTGCCACGCTCCTCTTGATTCGTGAAGCCTGCGAACTGCTGGCCCACTCCTCCGCCCGGAATCCCCGGGTTAAAGACCTTGGCGAACTCGGTGTCGAACTTGCTACTTACAGAGACCATGCTACGCTCGTACTGGGCAATGCTGCGCTGGATTCGGTCCTCAGTGATTGTGCTGTCGCCAAAGGCAAAGCGAAAGAGCTCGGGGTAGTAGGGCAGTGCGTTCATCTTGGCAACGACAGCCGCCATTCCGCCGTGTGCGGCATCGAAGCCCATCTCGACAGAATTCTGGATTGGCTGGGTAGCTTGGGCTTCCAGGCTCGCCGCGCGGCGATCCCAGAACATCTGCATTCCGGTGTAGAAGCGTGCATTGGCGATGCGCATGCTATGTGCTCCCGTGAGTCCACCCTCGAAGCCCACACTGAGTGTCTTATTGTCCACAAAACCCTTGCTCTGGACATGGCAGGTCGCGCAAGCCACCGTATCGTTGCGGCTGAGGCGCTTGTCGAAGAATAGGACACGCCCGAGTGTTGCCCCTCGGTCTGTCACGGGGTTGTTGCCTGGCGTATTGTCTTGGGAGCGGACATTGGCATCGTAGTGCACGGGATAGGCAGGACTTGCGTAGTTGAAGAGGTTATTCACATCCAGTGTCGTGTACTCTTTGGTTCCCGCAAACGGATCCGGTGTGGGGGTCGGAGTGGGAGTAGGCGTGGGAATCGGAGTCGGGCTTGGCGTGGGAGTCGGGCTTGGCGTGGGGAGGGGCGTTGGTGAGGGAGTTGCGCTCGGTGTTGGTGTTGGTGTCGGCGTTGCGCCCGGCACCGGGGTCGGCGTCGCGCCGGGTACGGGTGATGGTGATGGCGTCGCACCTGGTTCTGGTGTTGCGCCCGGGACAGGAGTGGGTGTGGAGACAGGCACGGGTGTCGGAGTGGGAGCGACGGTACCACCTCCTCCGCCCCCACAGCCCATTGTTGCCAGGGTAAGCGCTTGCAGGCCCAGAGTAGCCGAGATCAGGAAGCGACGACGAGGAGCGAGCAAGTTTTTTGTGTCCATAGTGGCATCAGGGTAAATCCGAGTCGTGAAGAAGTCATGAAGCGGACCCACCCGCGGACCCACCCGCGGACCCACCCGCCTCGTCCCTCGGCACCCTCCCTCAGGGCAGGGAGGGTACAATGAGAACCATGAACGACAAGCGCTGCTACGAGCTTCGTATTTACACGGCGGGGGAGGGCAAGCTCGATGCCCTCAATGCCCGCTTCCGCAACCACACGCTCGGGCTTTTTAAGAAGCACGGGATGACCAGTGTGGGCTACTGGATGCCCTCGGAAAAAGAGAACCCGGAGCGCAAACTCTACTACGTGCTCTCGTACCCGAGCCGGGAGTTTCGCAACGCGGCGTTTAAGGCCTTCGGGGCCGATTCTGAGTGGCAGGCGGTCTATAAAGAGTCTGAAAAAGACGGCAAGCTGGCCGTGAAAGTGGAGTCGCAGTTTCTGCACACGCTGGATTTCTCACCCAAGCTCCCGGCCAAGTCCGCGCGGCAGCCACGGGCCTTTGAGCTGCGAACCTACTACGCCTCGCCGGGGAACTTAGCGCGGCTCCAGAGTCGTTTTCGGCAGCATACCGCCAAGCTTTTTGAAAAGCACAAGATGACCAATATCGCCTACTGGGAGCTGGATGCCGATCAAAAAGGCGCGGACAACACGCTGGTCTATCTGATGGCCTACCCGAGTGAAATGGCCCGGAAAGCTTCGTGGGACACGTTCCGCACCGACCCGGCGTGGCAAGCGGCGCGAGAGGCATCGGAGAAAGAGGCGGGGGGAGCGCTGACGCTGAAAGAAAAGGGCGTGATTTCCGTGCCTCTGGTTCCCACGGACTACTCCCCGCTAGTGTAGGCGAGCGGTATAATGCAGGCTATGAGCGAGACTGAGCAAGCACAAATCGAGGCACTGCGTCGGCGAGAAGATGCCGGGGAAACTCTCAGCCTTCCTGAGGCGGCACAGCTCGCGGCGGTCTATGCTCAGGTTGAGGCGGAGGAGGAGGCGCAGCTTGCTCCTCGCCGCTGATCTAGGCGGGTGCGGCACGCCAGAGCTGCGTTGCTGGGCTCGCCGCTCCTACCACTGCGCTGAGGAACAATCCGGTACTCGCGGTGGATGCCTGCCCCGGCGTTTTCATGAAGCCAGGCAGTGCGCGTCGTGTAGCCGATCTTCTCCCAAGGCTGCCCTGGCCCGGTGCGCGTCTCGATATCGTAGGTGATGCCGCTTCCCGTTGGGCCGCTCCAGTCCAGAAAATTATCGCCGGAGGGACGCGGCTTGCAGACAAGATCGTCCACACCGGGAATCTGCCCATGCCCCTTCCCCGTTTGCTGG
>NZ_JAYUPA010000245.1:0-17398 GCF_043760365.1 Armatimonas sp. | reverse complement strand
GGGGAGTTTTCTTGGAAGGGCTGGATGGCTACTATGGCCGGGAAGCCGATGTTCTAGCCGTGCGCGAGTGGGCCAGCAAGCCCCCCAAAGGTGAACGTGTTCTGACGCTCACCGGCCCGGGTGGGATGGGCAAGACGCGGCTCTCACGCCAGGCGTTACCGGAGGCTATATTTGTGCCTCTTGCGGAAGTCAGCGATGCCCACGCGGGCTTTTTCGAGGCGATTCACGTCGCACTCGCGCTACCCAAAGGCGATGCCCCGCCGCGCGAGCAGATTGTCTATGCCCTGATTCAGCAAGATGCACCGCTACTGGTTTTAGACAACTTCGAGCAGATTGTCACGCACGGCGCACGTCTGGTGGAGGGTCTGCTCAAAGACATCCCCGCGCTCCGCTGCGTGATTACCAGCCGCCGCCGCCTGGGGATTCGCGGCGAGACGGAGCGCGTTTTAGAGCCGCTGCCCCACGCCCCCAGTGTGGCATTATTTCTGGACCGCGCCCGCCGCGCCCGCCCGGACTTCGCCCAGAACCCCGCATCGCTGCCCGTGGTGGAAGAAATCGTCGCGCTTCTGGAGGGCTTGCCACTCGCCATCGAGCTTGCCGCCGCAAGAAGCGTCGTGCTGGGCCCCGTGCAGATGCGCGACCAGCTCTCAGGCCGCCTGCGCTTTTTGGTCAACCGTCGCCACGCCACCAGCGAGCGCCACCGGAGCCTCCGTGCGGCTTTAGACTGGTCTATTCATCTTCTCTCCCCCGAGCTCAAGCGCATCTTCGCCCGCCTCTCGGTCTTTCGCGGCGGCTGGAGCCTCGAAGCCGCTCAGACCGTCTGCCAGGGCTGTGGCATGGAGGTTTTAGATGCCCTCGACGAGCTGCACAGCCACTCGCTCCTCACCGTCACCTTCGACGAGACAGAAACCCCTCGCTACGACATGCTGGTCGTCATTCGCGAGTACGCCGAGGAAGTGCTTTCCGAAAGTGGGGACGAAGCCGTCACTCGATCCCGTCATGCTCAGTCGGTGGAAGAGATGGCGCAACGTGTCCAAGTGTGCTTCAAGGAGCAAGGCGTAGGCCCGATGCAGAAGCTCTTGGTAAAAGACATCGAGAATCTACGTCGCGGAATGGACTGGGCGGAGAAAGCCGAACGCTACGATCTGCTCTATTCTTGGCTTGATGTACTGGGAGGAAAGCTTTTTGAGAGTGGACATTGGTCTCTCTTTGAGCGCCTGATGGACTCGGTGGATGGGCATATCGAAGACAAGAGAGCATTAGCCCGATTTTGTAGTCTGCGAGGAGCGCTGCTTCGTCGGCAAGGCAAAGAGGATGCAGCCGCGCTGTACTGGGATCGCTGGTTGTATCTGACAGAAGAAATAAGAGATGAGAAAATGTATATAGGAGCATTAATTAACATGATTACACAAAGGATAGATATGAAAGACATTGAAGAAGCAGAATATTTTATTAATATATTGAAATGTAAAATTTCAGAAGATAAAATCAATCTTATATTGAATTCTTTTTGTAATAGAATATCATTATTAAAAAATAATTTTGGAAAAACTAATGAATACTGTGAAAAATTAAGAAATATTATTGGCTCGGACAAAATAACAAATCAAGTTCATTGTCATTACATGATTAAGTCTTATTTTGCGATGAAGAATTTCCATTATGGTTTTGTTTTGCTGTCTGAAATGTTAGAAGCTGCAATTAAAGAAAAAAATCCATTTTATGTTGCACGAATGTTAGAGTTTGTTGCTCCTGCACTAGAAGAGGTGGGTGAAAATGAGGCGGCATGTTTCGCCTATATACTAGCAGAGAGAGAACATTTCAAGATTGGCTCACGATTCGCTACGAGCAGCCATACGGCGCGAATTATTTTTTGGGAAAAACAGGTAAATGCCCCTATTTGGGGGCAGGCAACAGATGACTACATGTGGCATACTATCCATGCTCGAATTACTTCTTATGATAACGAGAAAATAAAAATCCCCTATATTGGGATAGGAAATGGTTGTAGCTGAAATGGCAGGAACAATTAAAGAAATCGTATGGCATGAAACACTTACGGATGTAGAGTTTGATACTCTCTTCAAGTTGTATAACGGAACATTCCAAATAATGGCAACCCATCCGAAGTTGATTAGATTTGACAATGCAATAGTGGAAATAATGGATCTACTTAACGATTCAAATAATAACACTCCTCTAAGCGAAAAAGACATGGTCATTTTGATTTATATATCCGCAGTGATGAATGGCTTGTTGACGGTGACAAATATTCAATCAGCAGCAACAACATTAGGGATTAATTCGACTAGTTACATTGCTACACTAATTAGCAAAGTTGTGTTACTTTTAGCAAGTGTGAATTCTAAGCACCAACAAGGAATAACAAAAGTAAACCAATATAAACAAGTAGCGCCAATGAGACTCCATTACTTTTATAGGAAAGGACTTACGAAGACGTATGTTTTTACGGGCAGTTCTGGTTCTCCAAATATAACAGTGTGCTGTCCAATGCCCAAAAAGCAAGAGCTTTATTTTGGAACAACATTAAAACAAATATATCAAACAATGATCTTTAAATTCAAAAAAATCATGTATGATATTCCCGATGGCAGTGGAGGATTAACTAAAGCAGGGGTTTTACGTATCTCTTTACCTATTCCAAACACATTAAAAATTGGATATATACATTACGATACACAAAATTTCTTAAATGGTGCACCAATAATAGGAAAACAAGATGAATATGATATTTATGTAGCAATGATAAAGAATCCTGAACTCATAAATGTGTTATTTAATGATTTAGTCTCATCAAATCAGGTTTGTGTAATGACACCATCCACTGGTTTACCATCGAATGCTAGGGAAATCCCATCAATGCTCGTTTTTAATATGACGAATGGTTGGGAGACGTTTCAGGTTACCAGTGTCATTGAACAAACAAGTTGTCCGCTTGGATATACCTATCAAATCTGCCATAAAGCCGGGTTTACCATAAATGGAGCTAATGCTTCTCTGGCTGTCCTTGACGGTAGTGGTTGGTGTGGGGTGTAGGAGTACCTCAGAGGTACTCCCTCCTCCCTCCGAACTCCCTATGGGGCTTCAAAGATTCGAGGGCGGGTTTTGGAACTCCCACTTCGGTTTTTGGAGCGCCCGCTTCGCGCCTTTGAGCCGCGATACCGACTCTCTCAGCCTCCGCGCCGGAATAAAATCACCCGGCGCGGAGGCTTTTTGCTACGGAGTCGGGGTTTGGGGCTGCTTGCGCGGGGCTCCGGGGAACCGCTCCGCAAGGTCGCGGTAGAGCGCCTCGGCTCCGGGTATCTTGCGCCGTGCCGCTGTTTTGACGCTCTGGTAGTAGGCGAGCGCCGCCGTGTAGGCTTCGCTGCCCGCGAGCATCCGGGTATCCTCTGCGCCTACCGCAAGCGCACTCAGGGCATGGGCAAGCGGGGAGAGCGCCACCACGCCGGTCACATCTACCACTAAAGCGGCGTGCTCCACGTACGGTGGAAGGAACTGTGGATGGCTCTCTGCGTACTCCAGCACTTTCTCGACAAATGCCACGGTTTTATCGCCCATTTTGGGGCGCTCTTGCCGATCCTGCGGTGTCAGATGCTTAAATTTTGGACCTAAAACTCGCTGTAGGGTTGCAATTGCGGTGTCTACTTCTATCTGCTCTGCTGGAGTCAAGTTCCAGCTCACTTCATCATTCATGGTCAACCTCCTGACCCACATTGTACCAGCAGAAAACAATTCTTCCCAATGAGAGGAAAATGCCCCCATTCAGGGGCTGTAGAAAGATTACACTGCTCTTATACTTTGTCCAGTTCTAAATTCAACAAAAACAAGGGACAAAGGCATGATAAAAAAATTCGGGGTGGGACTAGCACTAACACTTGGTATCTCTCTGTTTGTTCCCCAGAGTGCACACGCACAGCTAGGGACGTTTTATGGCATCCAGAACCAGTCTCTGCTGGTCTCGGTGAGCCCGTTCACGGCGGCGACGAGTCCGATTGGGGCGCTGGGAGCGGGTTTCACGGGCGGGACGAGCTTCGCCACGATGACCTACAATCCCAATAATAACCAGCTCTACGCCGTAGGGTATGAGTTCGCGACCGACCTCTACAAGCTCCACCAGATCAACCCGGCGACGGGCGCAGTGATGGGAGTCTTTCCCCTGGGCGTGTACTCGTCGGTGGGGGCCTTTGAGGCACTGGAGTATGTTCACTCTCTGAACAGCATGGTACTGACACGGTGGGCCCCGGCGTTTGGGTCGCTGTCCCTGACACGCGATCTCTACAGCATCACGACCACCGGCACCATGACCTCCCTCGGCGTAACGACCGCAGTGCCTGATAACGATGCAGCGGCGTATGACTCGAAGCGAGGCATCTTCTACTCACTCGACTCCAGCCCCACCGGGTTTCTCGCGGATGTCAATCTCAGCACCGGAGCGGCGGCACTCCATGCCGCTGTGCCTGCGGGCACCTGGGACGGAGCCTACAGCGATAGCCTTGATGAACTCTTCGCCACCAGCAACGGCACCAGCCTCTGGAAGATCTCAGCCACCAACGTCAATGGGAGCTTTTCGCCGGTGGGTAACTTCTCCGGTCACGTGGGGGCTATCGCCTTTCGCACCACTCAAACTTCCGCCCCCGAGCCCGGCACGCTGAGCCTGCTGGCACTTGGAATTATCGGCGGGATGGCGACGCGAAATCGGAAAGGAGCGAGAGCATGAAATCGAACGGTTCTCTCTTTGCCAGAAGCTCGGGCTGGCGTATGTCTCCGTGCCGATGGGCGAGGGTCTGCCGGATTTTCCCACGGTCGAGCGGCTGCTAGGACTGCTGCGCAATGGCTTCGATGCCGAGCTTGAGGTGCTGGCACGTGACATCTGCTTTTACGCCCGAGAACTCCAGCGCACACGCCCCACTCCCACCGTGTGCCAGATCGCGACGGCCTAATCCTCACAAATCTCACCGGGGCAGAATTTATTTTTTGCCTCTGTATTCTTTTTCGCTCGTGCCATGCTCTATGATAACAGGAGAAACCCATGGTTATGGCAGAGACGCGGCAGATCGCCGTACCGCCCATTCCCTCGCTTCTTGCGGCAGCAAGAGCCGGGGATTCCCACGCCATTGAGCAGCTACTGCTCCCTCATGAGCCGGCGCTTCGTTCAGAAGACTCAGGGAGTGAGGCCGGGGTCGAGGCGATGCAACTCTTGCAGCGAGGCAGGCAGGAGGGCGTTGGTGAGGTGCTCGAGGATGCCGGTGACCACTCCCTGCGATTTATTGCCCTGCGCTAGTGCGATGGTGCAGTCCTCCCAGACGGGCCGCAGTGTTCGAATCACCAGATGCTCACGGAGCTTGGGAAGTAGTGTCGGGCACTCGGAGAGAAACCGACTGTGCAAAAAGAGTGTTGGAGGGTTGAACAAGTGGAGGGCAGCGGCGATTCCGATAGCAAGGTAGTCGAGGCGCGCATCAATGGCCGCTGTCTCTCCCGCGTTGTAGCGGGCCACGGCTTCGTCTAAACTGGCGGCGCTCATCGCCTCCTGAAGGGAGAGATCACTAACTTCCGTCTCCAGGCAGCCCCGGTTGCCACAGCCACACAGCCGCCCCGTCGGGTTCACCGTGATGTGCCCCAGCTCTCCGGCCAGCCCCCGGTGCCCCGTGAAGGGCTGGCCGCGCAGCACGGCAGTGAATCCGACCCCCGTCGAGAGATCCATCAGAGCGAAGTCCTCGAGGCTCTGGGCACTCCCACAGTGTCGCTCTGCCAGACAAAGAGCATGAATCTCGTGGATGAGCACACAGGGAATCCCCAGGGCACTCGCAAGATCCCGGGCCGGTGCCTTGCCGTCGGTGAGGTGGACATTGGGGGAGAGCAAGCCGCGCTGCTCGGTGTAGTCCAGCAGGCCGGGCAGCGCCACACAGAGGCCATCGGTGCGCATCCCAGGAACGGCGAGCTTTGTGCGCGCCCAAGCCAAGGCCGTGGTGAGCAAGGCGTCGTAGGTGTCGGGCGTCGTGAAGCGGATCTCCTCCCGGATGGTTCCGTCCAGCCCCCCCACGACAAGCCGACATTGGGGACGGTCCACAACAACCCCGAGCACCTGAACTCCCTCCGCAGGCAAGCGCAACTTCTTGGCCGGACGTCCACGCCGAATATCAACATCGTCCTCCTCCACCAGCCAGCCATCGCGCAAGAGAGTCTCGACAGCCTTGGAAGCCGTCGGCGCGGTAATATCCGTGGCACGTGCCAGCTCTGCTCGGGAGAGTGCGCCGTGCCGCTGGATTGCTCTTAGTACACGCCACTCGTTGATACGTCCTAGTAACCCTGGTTGAATCTTGCCCTGCGATGCCATAGGCTTTTATTGTAACAGACAAACCGCCGGGTACAATAATCCATGCCTCGATTTCTCTCGGTTCACACGTTCCCGCCCGGTACCTTCACCCTGGAGCGAATCGAGGAGATCGCCGCACGGGGCCAACACGACTCCGTGGTGCGCGGCTATCGTAGCTTTCATAGCCCCACTGAGGGGCAGATCGTCTGGATTTTAGAAGCCCCCAGCAAAGAGGCTGTCCTCGACTTCTGCCAGCGCATGGGGCTTCCCGTGGACGCCGTGACGCAGCTAGAGCTGGAAGGCCATGTCGGGGTGATCCGGCCCGCCGAGCCACCCCCCTAACCCCCGCCGGGTACCCTCTGGGTGGGGGGGATTTATGGCATAATAGCCCCATGCAACGTAGCGTCACCCCGCGAATCCTGCTGATCGGCGCAGTTCTGATGTTTGTCAACGCCTACTGGGTCATCCAGGTCGAGGGTGTCTGGCACTCCAACCACGCGTCGGCGATGTCGCTCTTCTGGAACAGCATCTTCTTCTTGCTCCTCATGGTGCTCTTCAATATCGGGGTGCTCAAGCGCTTTGTCCCAAAGTACGCCTTCTCCCAGGGCGAGCTCATCACGGTCTATGTGATGATGAATATCGCCACCGCGCTCGCCGGGCACGATAGCTTGCAGCTCGGGATTCCCGCTGTCCAGGGCTTTCCCATGTGGTTTCAGGCGCAGAACGAGTCCATGGGCTGGGATAAGTTCAATCGGTTTTACCCGGATCACTTAATGGTCAAAGACCTGGAGATCCTGCGCCCGGTCTACTACGGCTCATCGGTTGCGCTACTCTACACACCCAAGCACTTACTGGCCTGGGCGACGCCGATTCTCTGGTGGACGGGTTTTATTGTGGCACTCGGAACCGTCATGATCTGCATGAACGTGCTGATCCGCAAGCAGTGGATGGACAACGAGAAGCTCGCCTACCCCATTGTCCAGCTTCCCATGGCAATGACCGAGGGCGGCGGCAATATCGCGTTCTTCAAGCACAAGCCCTTCTGGCTGGGGATTTGTTTAGGAGCCGGTCTAGACATCTGGAACGGGCTAGCGACCCTCTACCCGCAGCTTCCTCTAATTCCGGTACGCCACGACTTCGGTGCGTATAATCTCGCGCAGTACATTACCAGCCCGCCGTGGAACGCTAATAACTGGATTCCCATGCCGCTCTATCCGTTTATTATCGCGCTGGGCTATTTTTTGCCGCTGGATCTGAGCTTCTCGCTCTGGTTTTTCTATCTGGTGAAGCTGGGGCTTAATGTGTTGGCGCTAGATATCGGCATCCAGCCCAAGCCCACTTCGGTGTTCCCGTTTCTCACCCAACAACAGTTCGGAGCCTGGTTCGCCATTCTGGCAATCACCCTCTGGAGCGCGCGGGGGCACCTTAGAGCCGTGTGGGAGACGATCTGGGACCCCAAATCAGCACTCGCGCTTGATGACTCTAAAGAGCCGCTACGCTACCGAACCGCGTTTTTAGGGATTCTGGCGGGCCTAGCGTTTCTGATGTTCTTCTGCCTGAAAGCGGGAATGAGCTGGGGAATTGTGATCGGGCTCTTCGGGTTTTATTTTCTGCTCTCATTGGGCATCACCCGGCTGCGGGCCGAGCTTGGCCCGCCCGCCCACGAGATGGCGTTCCAGCTCAACGGCTCCAGCCTGCTTACTATGCTCTTTGGCACCCAGGGCGTGGGCTCGCAGAACCTCACCATGATGAGCATGTTCTGGTGGTTCACGGGGCGCGGCTACCGCACCCACCCGATGCCCTGCCAGCTTGAGGCGATGAAGATGGGCAGCCAGAGCGGCGTGGACATGAAGGGCATGGGCCTGGCGATGGTCTTCGCGCTGCTAGTGGGCGGCTTTGCGAGCTTCTGGGCGGGGACGCATCTTCAGTATGTCTCGGGGGTGAACCAGATGACCAACCACAACTGGGGGCAGTTCCAGCAGGTCAAGAGCTGGATTGACACCCCGATCCCCCCGGACATCCCCGGCCAGATCGCCATGGGCTTCGGGGCGCTCGCCGCGTGGGGCATGGCGTTTCTACGCGCTCGCTTCGTCGGCTGGCCCTTGCATCCGGCGGGCTACGCGATTGCGCTCACGTTTGGAGCCGAGTACTACTGGATGTGCTTGATCATCAGCACGGTGCTCAAAGCCGGAGTCTTGCGCTACGGGGGCCTGAAGCTCCACCGACAAGTGATGCCCTTCATGTTCGGCCTGATTCTCGGCGAGTACGCCGTCGGCGCATTCTGGAGCCTGCTCTCGCTCTTTCTCAATGAAGGCCGTATCATCAATATCAAGACCTACGACTTCGCACCTGGATAGAAATCCCATGAAAAATATCCGTGTCAAACCCGCGTTTCTTGTTGGACTTCTCGTGTTTGGAGGAGCCACCTACTGGGCAGCGATGCTCTCGCCTAGTGCTCTGAACCGGCAGCTTATTCATGCTGTGCTGGATGAGACCAGTGAGCCGCAGGAGATCGAGGCGCTGCTGCGGCGCGGTGCCAACCCGAATCTATACTGCATGCCCAATCAGGGGATAGACATCAAAGAGACCCTGACATCTTGGCTGGCAGGACAGTCGCGTACCAACGACGAAGGGGTTCCTTTGCTAATCCGAACGGGTTGGTCGGGACAGGGCGAGGTTGTGAAGTCTCTGCTGGCACATGGGGCCAACCCTAACCTGACCTATGCAAACGGTATGACTCCTCTTATGGCGGCAGTAGGCAACGAAGATAGTACGCTCGCCGCCACACTGCTCTCGCACGGAGCCGACCCGAACCTGAGCACGTCCAGTGGCATGACAGCACTCTCTCTTGCCAAAGAGGTAAAGCGCCCCAAGCTGATCGCGCTACTGATAAAAGCGGGAGCAAAGCCGTAGAAGCGAAGCGAGCGGGCCTCGTTTATGAGGCCGCTACAGCAGCCCTCGGAACGACTTAGTGCCGCCGTCGAAGCCGGGGAAAAGTTTCGCCAGATCCGGGACGCCTAAGTGTTTCATCGCGACTTCTCCGAACACGGAACGGAAGTCGGTGGTAATCGCGAGGTCGCGGTTTTCGTAGAGCTTCTCGGGGGTGAGGCCGGGCCAGTCGCCGTAGACCTTGCCTCCCTTGATCGAGCCACCGAGCGCAAGGAAGCAGGTCGCGTGGCCGTGGTCCGTGCCGCCGGTACCGTTTTGCTTGACCGTCCGCCCGAACTCGCTCATGGTCAGCACCACCACATCGTCCATCTTGTCGCCCAGATCGGCGTAGAGCGCAGCAAGTGCCTGACCGACCTCGCGGAGCTTGTTGGAGAGATTTCCCTGCGCGGGGTTGCCGTTCTGAATCTGGTTGGCGTGCGTGTCCCAGCCGCCGATATCGGCGAAGGCCACCTCGACCCCCACATCGGCCTTGATGAGCTGCGCGATCTGCTTCAGCGAGTCGCCGAGCTTGCCGCTGGGGTAGGCAGCGCCGCTCGCGGGCGTGTAGCGGGCGGGGTTCACGGAGCGCAGCATCTTAATTGCCTCAAAGCTCTCTTTACCCGTGCCGTGCAAGACATCCCCCACCGCCTGATCGTAGAGCGCCTCGAAGCCGCCCGCGGCGCTGCCCGTGGCAAACGCCCCCGCCATCATCGCTTCGTCGGCACCGGAGTCGCCGCGCCGCCCGTTATTGCGCCGGGTCGCCGACGGATCATTAATGCCAAACGTCCGCAGATCAGGGATACCCAGTGCGCCCGCGTCGCCTTTCAGCGCCGTGGGCAGGCCGCCGCCCAAGGCTACCGCGCGAAACGGGGACTTTTTCAGGTTCGCCCGATCCTGCGGACACTGCAACACCGCCCGTGCGAGCCAGCCATCGTGCACTGCTTTGCTGCCTGGGGCACCGCTCTCCATGTAGTCCATGGCATCGAAGTGTGAGCGCGTCCCATTAGGCGAGCCACAGGCATGAACCGCGGCCAAGTGACCGTCTTTGTAGATCTTGGCCAGTGGCTCCAGCGCGGGGTGCAGCCCAAAGAAGCCGTCCAGATCCACCACTTGATTTTTGGGAATCGCGATATTGGGCCGCGCCCGGTAGAGCTCCGCCTCGCCGTGCGGCACCACCACCGAGAGGCCGTCCGCCGCGCCGCGCAGAAAGACGCAGACAAGGGTCTTTTTCTTCTTGCCCCCCAGGGAGTTCTGTGCCAGCGCCGCGCGCTGCAAGAACGACGGCCCAAAGGCGGGCACCAGCCCCACCGAGGCCAAGGCCACTCCGCCATTTTTCAGAAACAATCGTCGTGATACGTTCATTGTGTTTACCTCCGCTGGAACTCGGGTGAGCCCAGGATGAGAGCGGCGAGGCGCTTGATCGAGAACTCGTCGCCTTCGGTTTGTTTTTGCAGGGTTTTTACAGTCGCGCTCGAGAGCGCCCCACCCGTGAGCTGCTCACCTAGGAGTTCGATCATCGCGGGAGTGGGCTTGCTAGGCGTCTCTGTGAAGGGCAATGACTTGCTCAGATCCGCATCGCTGATACGGCCATTGACTAGGGACAGTGAGAAATTGATGCGCCCGATCAGTGCGCCGCTCGAAACCCACTTGCTAGAGTCCTCGGGGTAGCCTGTCGGGAAGGCGTAGTTAAAGAGCGGCTGGCCCAGAAGGCCTACCTGACCGGCCAGCAGGCGCTGATTGGTCTGCCCCGCCCCGTTGGGTGCGAAGATATTGATCCCCGCCCCGAGCCGCATTCCTGCCATACCGCCGCCGCCAAACGCACCAGGAGCGGCAGGCGGCGCGGTCTCTACCATTCCCCCGAGGGCACGTGTCGCCGAGACCACAAACTCGAACGGGGACTTGACCTTGGACTTATGGGCCGCAGCGCTGAAGAACTCCGGGCTACTCGTGATCGTCGCAAGAAGCGCACGGATGTCACCGTCGGTCTTTTTCCATGTCCCAATGCACTTGTTCACCAAACTTGCAGGCGGATTGTCAGAGACAAAGCGACGGCAAAGCTTTGTCGAGAGATACTTTATGGTCGAGGGATGGTTGGCAAGCACTTCGAGCATCTTGTCGCCCTCTTCCTGACCACCGCCTGCGGGGAATTTCACACCCAGCACCTCTTTTTCGCCGCGATCGTGGAGGCCCGCGTGGTACTCGAACTCGCCGCCATAGCGTCCACCGCGCACTCCCCAGCCAGTGAGGCAGCGTGCCAGCTCCGTGACATCTTTTTGGGTATAGCCACCGTCCACCCCCAAAGTGTGTAGCTCCATGATCTCACGGGCGTAGTTCTCGTTAAGGCCCTGTTTCTGGCGCTGGAGGAGAGGGGAGGGGCGGTTGGGCATTCCCTGCCCGGAGAGGCGCTCGTAGGCTTTCTCCTCGGTGATGTCCTGGTTCTTGGCGATCTCTCGCACCCGTGCCATCATCTGCACAGCGGGAGCCAGGCCACGCTCGGCGCCTTGCTTGACTTGTGCCAGGGTGAACTGTGGACGCCGATCGTTATTTCCCGTGGGGCGCTCGGGCTGGGCGGCCACGGACTGGGCATTGTCAAGATAGAGCATCATGGCCGCGGAGTGCGCGGAGGCGGCGAGCAGCTCTTTAAACGTACCCAGCACATGGGGCCGGATCGCCTGCTCCTCATCCACCACTTTCGCCGCCCGAACTTTGGTGGCATCAATGTTAAAGTGATTGCTCCAGAAGTCCACCAGCACTTCCTGAAGCTGCCGCTCACTCTCCACGGCGCGCACCAGCTTGTTCATCACGAGCTGCGAGCCCGCGTCGTTGACTTTCTGCCGCGCCATCCGTCCCTCTTCGAGCTGCTTTCGCTCCTCCGGGGTGGCGTTACGCATCACTTCCAGCATGCCCTGCGCCTGCTGCCGCTGCGGCGGGGGCGTGCCGGTCTGCGCGGCGGCGACACCGTTCTGGATAGCCTGCGATGCGCCCGTGGCACCACGCTGAGAGAGCTGGTTCTGAAGCTGGAGCAGACGACCATTATTCATCTGGACACTGCGCTCCATCTCCGCGATCTCCAGACCAGTGAGCTTGAGCGCCTCGTAACCCGCTGTCTTCGTGCGCACGGCATCGTCTTTGAGTGTCTCGGGGTGAAGCTGCTGCTCGATATAGGCTTTAAGGCCAAGTTTTTGTACGCGCTCGATGTCGCCGGGGCGGGGGCCAAAACCAAGGCGGTTCAAAACATGCACAATGCGCTGCTCCTCCGTGAGCGGCTTGTCCGCACTGAGCGCCGGAAAGGCGATCCCCAGCGTCAGTGCCAGCGTAAAACAAAGGGTCGGGAACTTCATACCCGTTTGGACGTTACTAAGGCGCTCAGGTTCACCCGTACCGCGTTACCCCGTTAGGCAAGTAATTCCCTACTAGGCAAGGAGGAGCTTGCGGGCAATCACTTCGCCACTCAGCTCGGGGGTTTCCATCAGGCGATCCAGCCCAGTCTCTAAAAAAAGGCTATTCAGCTCCTCGGAGGCGATGATATGACAGGGGACTTTCACAAGCATCGCAACCCGTGCCAGAGTTACGAGGGTCGCAATTCCTGCCGATTCGACAAGCCGAATAGGGCTCAGATCCAGAATCAGCCGTCGGGGGCGTTCCCCCAGTGCACTGAAGACGGCATCCCGAAACGAGAGAACCGTATTCAAGTCGAGACGTCCCTGCACTATCAGTGTTAGGCTCCTATCCGCACGCCAGCTCTGGCTCACGGAGAGGAGGTGCGCGGGCACCTGGGCGGTGGGCCGTCCCCGACGCGGCGCTGAGAAAACCGGACGTGATTCGCCCGTTTCCGCATCATAAAAAATAGGCTCGTTCATAACTCAGGGCAAGAGAGCAACATTAATGCCTTTAGGTAAAAAACGCCCGGAAATACCGTGTCCTCACGGGGGAAATACCGTAAAGGCGACAGGTCAACTGTGACATAGAGATCACAAACAGCACACTTTTTTGAAATCCAAAACTCTATTTCTAGCGCGAATCCCCAATGAGAATAAAGGGAGCCCAGTAGTAGGGATGGCTGTGCCTCGGTGCGCTCTGAACCTGCAGGGCGGCTTGTCGGAGCGCGGCACTCTTGCCCGTGCCTTTTGCGAGCCCGTCGTAAAAACGCGTCATGAGAGTGGCGGTGCTGGAGTCGTCTACGGCCCACTGGGACAACACTTGCGTGGGGCAGCCCGCCGCAAACAGCGCCCACGTCAGCCCGATTACACCCTCGCCGTCTTGCACCTGTCCGCGTGCCGTGTTGCAGGCGGAGAGCACGACCACCTCCACACCCCAGAGGTCTAAATCGAAGATCTCGCGGGCTGTCAGAAAGCCATCATCGCCGCTGCTAAGCGTGGGGTTTGCCAGCACAATAGAGGAGAGAAGTGGCGCGGCATCATTGACAAAGGCGTGGGAGGCTAAGTGGATACGCTGGAACTGCGAGGCAGTGGCTTTAACAACACTCTCTTGTGCTTTATTGCGTGTGTAGACAGAAGATTTTGGAAAGCGCTTTGTGAGCGCATCGGCTTCGCGCTGCGTTCCGGGCAAGTCCACAAGGCGTGTTCCCCGTGGCAGAAATAAGTCGCGATTCGGTGCGGTTATGGGGCGATTGGGCATCGAACTGAGGGTTGGCCAGCACGAGGAGCTTAGGAGACTGGGCGGCCTTGCGGGGGAGAGTCGCGGGCTGGAGGTAAGCAGAAGGCAAGTGAAGAGGACGAGAAGTGGCAGAAATATCATTGTTGGAGTACCTGCACCAGTGCCTCCATACTCTTGCCCGTTAGCTCGCCACGAAGCACGACAAGCTGCGCCTCAGGGAGCGCATTTTTTTCCACGAGCCCTTGAATCAGCCCGTCCGTATAGGCCGCATACTCGTGGCGAATCTCATTGAAGAGCTGGTGCGCGGCAAGATAGTGGCGCAGTGCTGGCTCCGTCTGCGCCTCCCCTTGCTGCTCTAGCGTCTCTCCCAGGTTGTTGAGGGCGCGTGCAATCCCAAAGACATTGCCCAGAGCCATCTCTACCTCCAGCGACTCCGTGAAGTGCTGGTGTGTCGTGTCCCACTCTCCCCGCGCAAACGTGAGGTTGCCTAAGTTGGTGACGGTTGCTGCGATACCTCGCAGGTCGCCGAGTTTTCGATGGACGGTCAGGGCTTCCGTGAGCAGCACGATGGCCTGATCCGTATCGCCGTTGGGGTCGCCCAGCTCTACTAGGGCGAGATTGTTCTTCACAATAGAGATCTCAAGCACCTCGGGGGAGGAGGTTCCTACGGGCTCCGCAGAACGAGTCAGGACATAGGAGTGGGTGAGCGTGAGCAGCGCCCTGCGGAATAACTCCCGTGCCGCGCTCCAGGCTTCTTCTTTGTAGAGGATCTGCCCGAGTAGATCCTCGGAACGCCCGACTCCCAACAGATCGTTTTGCGCGGTGTAGCCTGTGCGGGCCTCCTCTGCCAGAACCCGCGCCGCGGCCAGCTCTCCCAGATCAAAGTGTAGCCCGGCCCGCTCCCAGAGCAGCTCTGGCAGGCGTGCCACCGCGAGCCCGCGCTCCAGAGGGGCAATGGCCTCCTGAAAGAAGCCTCGTCGCTGCAGAGGCCGGGCCAGCGCGAGCGCCAGTCGGGGGGCAAACTCCCCAGAACTCGCCAGAGCCTCCCGGAGGTTAGCCGCGAGGGTATCGAGGAGGCGGAGCGCCTCGGCCTCGGTGGAGGTGTTGAAGCGCTTAAGCTGCGCTTCGGCGCGCGTGAGATAGTGTGCGGCATGACGCTCTCGAACGCTCTGTTGGAGCTCGGGAAGCTCCGTCAGGCGCTCGGCGGCGTAGAGCCGCAGCGACTCCAGCAGAACAAAACGGGCCTCACGCTGGGTTTCGAGCTGCGCACTGCTCAGAAGCGAGCTCTCGCGCAGAACCAATAGCCCCTCCAGAACATCGCCCCCCACACAGACCGTCTCAGCATCTTCGGTGAAGAACGGCCCCACAAACACGGAGAGCTGAGCCAGCAGGAGTTTTTCGTCGTCCGTTAGCACCTCGTAGCTCCAGTCAATGGTTGCCCGAAGCGTGCGATGCCGCTCGGGCAGGTCTACTGTCCGGCTCTGGAGCAGGCGGAAGCGCTCCTCAAACCTATCCAGCATCTGCTGAGGCGTCAGGGTTGTGATGCGGGCCGCCGCAAGCTCCAACGCGAGGGGCAGGCCGTCCAGACGGCGGCACAGCTCCGTCACGCTTGTGGTGCTCTCCATAGGCAGGAGAACACCCAGCTGGGAAGCGGCGGCGCGTTCCCGAAAAAGCCGCTCGGCAGCGGGGAGAGGAAGCGGGCTGAGCTCCAGTGTGAGCTCGGAGCGTAGGCCCAGCTTGCGGCGTGAGGTCACCAGGCACACGCACTCGGACGCACTGGCCAGCAGGCTCCGAACGGCTGTGGGGGCATCAGATATCTGCTCCGTGTTATCCAGGATCAAGAGTGTCCGTCCCCGTGGAGCGAGCACGCGGCCTAGCTGTTCCTCAATTGGGACCAGTGGCTGAAGGGTGATACGCAGCGCACTTGCCACCCGTCGCAGGAGGGCATCGCCGCTCCGTACATCGTCTAGTGGCACCCAGAAAACGCCCCCCGGGAAACTCTCCCGGCAGTGCCGCGCCACTTCGTGGGCGAGGCGGGTCTTGCCCACACCTCCCATACCCTTGAGTGTCAGCAGCCGTGTCCGCGCCCAGAGATGCTGGAGGACTTGCTCGTGCTCCGTCTCACGCCCGATAAAGCCGCTCTCGATCAGAGGAAAGCCGTAGAGCCGCCCCACTTTCCCAACCGTGCTCTGTGCCGCACTCTCGGAACACGCCTCGAAACGCGCCTGCAGCCGCTCGCGCTGAGCAATCACCCAGTCGTCGTAGAAGCCCGGCAGAAACTCCGCCCCTGAGAGCTGCGCCGCACCGCTCACATCGCCCGCCGCCAGCTTTGCCTCGAACTCCGCCACATCGCAGGTGATACAGCTCGGGTTGAGCCCCACGCGGAACTTATCGCTCACCAGCACTTCGCCCAGCACCGAGCGTAGTGCGGAGAGTGCCGCCGAGAGGCTGTTGCGCGCCAGCGCGGGGTCTTTCTCGGGCCAGAAACGCTCGGCCAGCACCTCACGCGGGTGCGAGCGCGGAAGTGTCAGGGCGAGATAGGCAAGCAGCCCCGCCGCCTTCTGAGTCGTGAAGTGGCTAACGCTCTCCCCGCTCTGGGAGACAAGGCGAGGACCGCCGAATAGTTCGATGCGCCAGCACGTGGACATAGAGCCTCATTATAGCGTCTTTTAGCATTTCAGGAATCTTTCAGGGTGGGGTGTTAGAGTAGCCTCATGGAAAACAATATTTCACAACCAACCCAAGCCCAGCGCCTCACGCGCGGCGGCTTTTTACTGACTCGATTTGCCATGCCCTTAGTTATTGCTGGCTCTCTCCTACTCACCAGTAAGGTTGCCCAGGCGCAACCAGAGAATGGTAAGTACTACCATATTCAGAGTGTCAATAGCCAGAAGTACCTAGGTACTGGAGGAAAAACAGAGAGTGGCGAGGAGATATTTCAAGTTTCTTTTGGAAAAGATGCAGAAGGGCAACAATGGAAATTTGTGAAGATGGGAAAATACTATGAAATCACCAATAGGAAGTCCGGAAAAGCACTAAACGTCAGAGGTGGGTCTACCGAAGAGAATGCCGTTCTTATTCAATGGGATGCTAGACCAAGAGCTCAGAATCAACAGTGGGAAGTAACGAAGAATGGAGATTCTTATTCTTTAATCGCCCGACACAGCGGAATGGCTATGGGCATAGCCGGTAGATCAAAAGAACCGGGAGCAGAGATTGTCCAGTTAAAGCCAAGAAAAAAAGCCAAGAACCAGATGTTCCAGCTTGTGCTAGCCAAATAGTTGGCAAACCCAAATCCGCCCACTGAAAGTAGGCGTCTGAGGACCTTCGGCCAAAAAGTCGCTCCGCGACTACTGAGTTCCTAAGTTCTCAGTCGCGGAGCGACTTCTTAGCCGAGGGACGAGGCTCCTAGACGCCGATTTCAACGCTTGTTGTGAATTAAGAGGCTTCGCCCCAGTCAATCACTCCCAGCCTAGTAGATCAGCAAACTGAAGGGAAGGACGCCCTAAAGAACGGTTT
>NZ_JAYUPA010000244.1:0-2046 GCF_043760365.1 Armatimonas sp. | reverse complement strand
CTTCTCCAATCCCGCCAGCCGGGAAGGGCGTAAAAATCTCACGGTACGGGCCAGTAGCGACGAGGGTAAGACCTGGGAGCGGCGGCTGACGTTGCACGCCGGGCCGAGCGCGTACTCGGACTTGGCTTCGCTGAGGAAAAATACGCTCGCGTGTCTGTATGAGTGCGGCGAGAAAGGTGCGTATGAGACTATCACACTCGCTCGCTTTGCACTTAAAGATCTCCCCCGCGTGCCGACCCTCTTTCTGGCAGGTGACTCCACGATGGCCGAGAAACTCCCCGACAAGCGCCCTGAGACCGGCTGGGGCGAGGGACTGCGGCTCTTTGTGGACGAGAGCAAGCTTCGGATCGAAAATCACGCGGTCAATGGGCGTAGCACCAGGAGCTTCCTGGCCGAAAAACGCTGGGAGGCGCTGCTTGCCCGTGTGCAGAACGGCGACTGGGTTTTTATTCAGTTCGGCCACAACGACCAGTCCAAAGAGAAGGGTGAGCGCTACACCCCACCAAAAGACTACAAGGCAAATCTCACTCGTTTTGTGAGCGATGTCCGCAAGCGCGGCGCGAACCCCGTGCTCCTGACCCCGGTGATGCGGCGCCGCTTCGATGCACAAGGGCAGTTCTATGACACGCATGGTGCCTACCCAGACCTAGTGCGTGAGGTTGCCACGGCGACGAAAACACCTCTGATAGACCACCATCGGTTGAGCGAGAAAGCTCTGCGTGCGCTTGGTGCAGAGCCATCGCGCAAGCTCTTCTTGCAGCTCAAGCCGGACGAGAATCCCCACTATCCCAAGGGAGTCGAGGATAACACGCACTTTAATACGGAGGGGGCAAAAGCGATGGCGGCACTCGTCGCTGAGGCGCTACGTGAGTCGAAGCTCGCACTGACCGAGGCGCTCCTCTAGCGGTAGGCTAGCAGCAGAGTATTTCGGTCACGCGTGGTGATGGCGAGCTGAGGGCCGGGGGCTTCGTACATCAGATCGTCGGTGCTGGGGCTGTGGCCGGAAATCCCGAGGGCATGGCCTAGCTCATGGGTTGCGATCAGGGTCAGCCAGTCGTCTTCTAGGTCGGAGTTGAGCAGAGTTAGTGCGCTCTGGAGCCCTTGCGTGCCCGCATCCGCCACCACAGAAGTCTTTCCCTGTGAGCCATCCAGCACGGTCGGAGAAGCGAGGCGCACGACAATCGGTGCCTCAGGCGAGCTTGAACGGATGAGCGTGACCTTGCCCAGGAGCGCCTCGTTCCAGAGGTGCATGGCGTACTCGACTTTCTGTGCCTGCGCCTTGGTCATATTGTCGAGCCGTACTTCTACGCGGGGCTGGGGCCAGTGGCGCAATGAGCGCAGCGAGGGGGCGTAGTTGGGGGTAAGATCAGAGCTGGGGGGCGGCAGCGTCGACGAGGGCACAGTCCCCGCGGCACAGCCACCACAAGCAAGCAAAATAAGTACGCCAAGTCGCATAGTGAGAAAACTATAACGGTGTAAACTTTAGAGGGCAAGGTTCGATGGAGAAAACACGCATTTATACGGGGGCAATGAGCTTATTCTAGCTAAGCTCTGCGCGGGTGACGACACCCTGATACACATTTCCGGCCACCACGGGCAGCGCGAGAACGCCCTTGCGCTCCAGTGCGGCCTGCGCCTCTACCACGGTCGTCTCAGGATGGAGCGGACGGGTAGGGCGCACGTACGGCCCCACTTGCAGCGTCGAGAGATCCACGCCGGAGGGAATCAGCGACGACTCCAGCATCGTGGCGTTGAGCATGCCCATGAACATCTCGTCGCCCACCAGCACCACGGTCTGGAGCGGGTCGGCTTGTAGCAGCTCAATGGCCTCGGCGAGGCTACTCTGGGGATCAACAACGGGAACTGTGCGAAGGGTGACATCGGCGAGTGTGGTCATGGAGTCAATTTCGGGAAAAAGACACGGTTTTCCTGCAACTAAGTTGGCTTTGCGGCATACTAATGCCCATGAGCAAAGTCAAAAAGCTACTGGCCGTCGGCTGCGGTACCAGCCTGATGGTTCTTGTCGGGCTGGGCGGGATTCTCTGG
>NZ_JAYUPA010000243.1:0-5723 GCF_043760365.1 Armatimonas sp. | reverse complement strand
CAGATTCTGTCGAGGAACTTCTAGATCGGTGCCACGATCAGGTCAAGCGCATCGAGCAACGCATGGGCGATTTCCCACAAGCAGCGTAAAAACAGGAGCGTTTTGCTCCTGTTTTTTATTGCTAAAACAACGTCCGATAATACTTATTATGTTGCATCATCGAAGCATCATTTGAATTTGCTTATCACTAATTGTATTTTATTTGGGGCTATGTCATCATAAATATTATGAAAATACATAGACAGAGTTAGAAATCCGAAAAATACGAATATGAAATAATTCAAAAATAATAGTAAGCAGCCTTTTCTCCAATCATTCTCTCGTTTTCCGGAAAACGAGAGATGGAATCACTGAAATTAATAAAATCAATATCCATGGAGTTGCCATTGAAAAAAATAAATATCCGATGTTCTCTATCCATCCAGGCATTATTGATTTTATATCAAGACCAGAATCACTCATCGGAAAAGTGACCATGGCATTAAATAAAAGCCAACCAATAGCAAAGATACGAGCAGAAACACTGCTCTCAATTATGTCGCCAATAATCGGTACGAATTTGACAATGAATAATACAAATGTGATAGTTAACGTAGGGACAATCAATCCTCGCATCAGAGTCAAAGATTTGACTTGGAAAAAATTCCAAGCATTGAAATCAATACCGCCCATAGTACACATAACTGCTATGATAAACATTAGTGTTAGTATAATAATTAAAAAATTCTCAAATAATCCTCTAAAAAATGCTAAAAAGACAGAAAATCCCGCTAGCAATATTTTAATATTTGTTATACATCTTGATGTTTCAGTGCCATCTTTATTGTCATCACTTGTAAATATTCCTATTGCAAACTGAAAAATCATCATAGAAAAATATTGGATCATTACAATAATCCAAAAAAAACTATGAGACAGTGATATCAATCCCGAAACAGTTGAATGCCAAAACATTTGTATTATCATCCTTTCGAACTAAATTTAGTGTATCATTAAACGAGGTATTGCTTCAGCCACGCATGGAAGCGTTTCTGGCGGTCTATTCTCAGATCAGGTGGGCCGCCTCGGCTTAGTTCATGGCTGGCTTCGGGGCCGTAGCGTAGGTAAATTGTCTCGGCGGGGTTGGTGCGCTTGACGGCTCTAAAATACTCGTCGCCCTGGCTCACCGGGCAGCGCAGGTCGCCTTCGGAGTGGACGATCATCACGGGGGTCTTGACATTGCCCGCATACGTCAGCGGCGAGTTGCGACGGAAGCTCTCCGTGTCGTTGGTGTGATTAGACAAAAAGAAGCTGTGGTCGCGGGCGATGAAGTCCGTGGTGCCGCCGAAGCTGACCAGATTATAGACCCCCCGCTCGGCGATGGCGCACTGGAAGCGCTCTGAATGTCCGATAATCCAGCCAGTGAGATAGCCGCCGTAGCTGCCACCCATCACGGCGAGGCGCTCGGAATCGGCCCAGCCCTGCGCGATAGCGTGATCCACACAGGCCAGAGCATCCGTCATTGCGGGCTCGCCCCAGTTGTCGCGGATCGCACCCGTCCATGCCTCGCCGTAGCCTTTGGAGCCGCGCGGGTTGGGATAGAGCACGGCAAATCCGGCGGCGGTGAGCGCCTGAAACTCATGGAACAGATGCCAGCGCCCGTACATCAAGTGCGGCCCGCCGTGGATATAGAGAACGGTCGGGTGTGGCCCGTCGCCCTCCGGCAAAAGCGCAAAGTACGGCACGTCGCCTGCTACGAACGCCACGGGCTCGATGAACTTCACCTCGGCGCATAGCGCGCTGTTGTGCTCACTGAGGCGCTTGCCGTCCACATAGATATCCCCCGCATCGTGGCTTGTGAGGCGCAGGGTGGCGATTTTTCCGGCTGCGACACTCACTCCCACCTCAGAGCAGCCCTCCGGTGTGCATTTCTCGGGCACTCCCCCACCCCGGCCCACTTTATAAATCCCGACCTCGCCTTTGTCGGATGCCACGAACAAGATACTCTCGCCGTCCCAGACCGGCCCATTATCGCCGCGCCCGTAGACCTCACCGAGCGCTGAGTCCCCCGCCGTCACGTCCCAGCCAGGAGCGAGATCGCGGCTCTCCCCTGTGGTAACCTCGACAATCCACGGGTGAATATTCCATGTCCCCCAGACTTCATCCACGTGGTCGTGGCCGGAAAAAGCGATCCTATTGCCGTCCGGTGACCATGCCAGCCCGCCCTTAGGACCGAGTTTCCCTAATTGTTTGGGCTCCGTCTGCCCCAGATCCCACACGAAAAGTCCGGTCGCCCCCGACTCCATATCCGGATCTTTACCTGCGTTCTGGGTGTAGGCAATCTCCCTGCCATCCGGCGACCAGCACAGGCTGCCGTAGTCGCGCTCACTTGCCGTGAGTTTCTCCACTTCCCCCGTGGCAAGATCCAGTACGTGTAGCTGAAACGTCCCCGACGGTAGCCAGCCCAGCCCCTCTTGCCGCCACCGTGGCCGTGTGATCACACGGGGCGGCGACGACTGATTATTTTTCTTGCGGCCCTCGGTGGCCTGCTCGCTCCATTCTTCCTCGGCGGGGCGGAACGAGAACAAAATCTGCGTGCCGTTTGGGGAGAAGGCGACGTCGTCCAGACTGCCCTGTGGTAAGTCCGTGCGCTTAACGGCCTCTCCTCCACTCAGCGACAACTGCCAGAGCTGGGATTTTTTCTCGTCGGCGCGGACAAAGACCAAGCTCTGCGAGTCGGGAGCCCAGCGATGATTTGCGACACTCTCCCCTTGTGTGAACACACGCGGTGGCGCGGAGCCATCGGAGGGCACGAGATAGAGCCGGGTCTCGTACTTGTTCTTTGCCTCGTTCACGGTCTTGACCAGGTAGGCCACCCACTTTCCGTCGGGCGAGAGGCGTGGCTCCGAGGGCGCGGCGAAGCGCAGGAGATCATCAATGGTGGTTAAGCGTTTTTGCACAACAGCATGGTACCCAATTATTGCCGCTGCGACTGCGTCTCTATCAAGTCTGCACCCTGCGTCCACCACGCGCCTTTTTGCATCGTGGGAATCGGTACTCCCGTCGCTGCCTGCCGGTACTCCTCCGCCATCTTCAAAAACTGCGCACCGTGTGTTTGTGTCGCAAAGGCACGTTTGGGAATCACCAAGTTCACACCCGCAGAGAATTGAACGAAGAAATTGGTATCGCTTTCCACAAGCTGTTCGACTGCTCCCCAGTACATCAGGCTCTCACTCATGCCATTCGTAGTTTTAATACCTTTTGGTGTAAGTGTTAACTGAGTTGATCCGAGAAGAGCTTTATAATAGCCTTTTCTTACCAATTTCTTGAGGTTTTGCTGCATTGTTTTTTGCATGAGGGGAGCAAAAAAAAATAAAAACAGAGCATAGAGGAGTGATCCCACTCCCTGAGCCACTTTACCAATGGTAAACAGCAGGATCCCCAAAATTCCCAGCACAGCTCCCAGAATCGCCATCACTTGTTTAGAGCGCTTTAAATGCCCAATTGTCCTGGCAAAATGCAGCTGATAGTCAACCAAATCTTCTTCTGTTAGATCGTAGTTTATAGTCATGGGTTTAGATTTACTCTACCATCATGGCGAGACTCTGAAACTTAGGGCGCGGCACGTGAGCTTGGTAGTATTCTAGCTCAGCACCCGTGAGCTGCAGTGTACCGGTCGCGCTGCCGTCGTTCCCTACTGCATCCAGGCGCACGGGAACCAGCTCGCCGTAGAGAGCAACAGGGCCAGCAAATCTCACTTTAATGTAGTTGGGCGTGAATCCGGTGAGCGTGCCGCCCTCGGGGTGCTCCACCAGCACGCTCAGCGTTTGGCCTAGATAGCCCTCTGTGAAGGCGCGGTTGCTTGCGTCCACCACGGCTTGCAGCTCGGCGTGACGTTGCTTTTTCACGTCGTCACTGACATCGTCTTTGAGCGTCGCCCCATAGGTTTTATCTCTTGGCGAGTAGCGAAAGCAGTGGGTTTTCTGAAAGCCAAGCTCGCGGGCAAAGGCGAGTGTGTTCTGGTGCAGCGCCTCGCTCTCGCCGGGGTAGCCGACGATAAGATCCGTCGTAATAGCCACATCGGGCACAGCCGCGCGTAGCTTTCGCACCAGCTCTTTGTAGAACGCCGCATCATACGGGCGATTCATGGCACGAAGAATCGTGTCGTCGCCGCTCTGGCAACTGAGATGCAGGTGCGGGCAAAGATTCGCGTGGCTCGCAAACGCCGCGATCAGCGCGTCGCTCACTTCAATCGGCTGGATCGAGCTCAGGCGAACGCGGGCAATTCCAGGGACGTCAGCAACTTTGAGCAGGAGCTGGGCAAGATCTGGCCCGCCGGAGCCTGTGGCCTCATCGTATGCCCCCACACAGACGCCCGTCACGATGATCTCCCGCGTTCCGCTCTCGGCAAGCGCGTGCGTCTCCGCGATAATCTCCTCCCAGTGCCGGGAGACTTTCACTTTTCGCGTGAAGGGAATCTGGCAGAAGCCGCAGAAGTGCGTGCAGCCGTCCTGGACTTTCAGGGTCGCGCGGGTGCGGCGCTCGCGGGCAGGCAGAACCGTTGCGGGCGACGACGAGTAGCTCAAGATCTCTGGGGCGAACTCGATCACTTTCTCAAAGACGCGCAGCTTGTCCTCGTTGTCAATCAGCAGCGTCGCCCCCTCGACCCACTCGCCGTGATCAAGCACCTGCTGGCTGTGGCAGCCCGTCATCACCACAACGGCGTTGGGATTCGTCCGGCTCGCTTTCCGGGCAAGATAGCGCGACTTTTTATCCGCCGCCGCCGTCACCGAGCAGGAGTTAATGACATAGACATCCGCGGGCGCGTCAAAATCCGTGAGGACAAACCCCGCAGCGGCAAAATCCTCCGCGATTCTTTCGGTCTCGTACTGGTTGACTTTACAGCCAAGGGTGGTTAGGGCAGCAACGGGCATAGCGCTTGAATTATATCGTGGTCGGGGCCTGAAAGTCCCCGCCTAAGCCGCCTTCGGCGAAGCGGGCCGAGCCCGCGCGGCAAGGATAGGGTACGGCCTCGGGCCGCTTGACGCGAAGCGTCGCTGAGCCGGGGACTTTCAGGCCCCGGCAAAATCAGGTATACCATTTGCATGAAAACTCGTGCATTGGGTTCCCTTCAAGCCTCCGTTGTGGGACTGGGCTGTAATAACTTTGGGATGCGCTGCGATCTGGCCGCGACGCAGTTAGTCGTGGACGCGGCGATTGACTCCGGCATCAACTTCTTCGATACGGCGGACTGCTACGGTGGGACAAACAGTGAGGTCTTTCTGGGCCAGGCGCTGGGCAAGCGCCGTGCCGACGTGCTCATCGCAACGAAGTTTGGCATCAAGCTCGACGACGACCGGCCTGGCGGCGCACGGCCCGAGTATATTTTTCGGGCATGCGAGGACTCGCTACGGCGTCTGGGGACAGACACGATTGATCTCTACCAAATCCACCGCCCTGATGACAGCGTACCTATCGAGGAGACTATGGGGGCGCTACGTGCGTTAGTGGCGCAGGGGAAAGTTCGTGAGCTCGGTTGCTCCAACTTCTCCGTCGAGCAGCTCCGCGCCGCTGCGGCTACGGATTCCAGTGGGCCGCAATTTGTCAGTGTTCAGAATGAGTACAGCCTCTTTGCGCGTCAACCAGAGACCGACGGCGTGCTCGCCGAGTGCACGGAAACCCGTATCGGGCTGCTCCCCTACTTCCCTCTGGCCAGCGGGATGCTCACGGGCAAGTACCGCAAG
>NZ_JAYUPA010000242.1:0-5726 GCF_043760365.1 Armatimonas sp. | reverse complement strand
CAAAGTTCGACTCGGTGCTGATCTACCGGCTTGAGATTCCGCTCGTGGGGGCACTGATCAACGCGATTATTCTCAAAACGATGCAAAACAACCTTGAGTCTACGCAGCAAGCCATCAAAAAGCGCTGTGAAGAGCTCGGTTAGCCTCCCCGACGACTACACTTTCGACGTGCCAGAGGCGCGGGCACAGCTCGCCGCCTTGGCACTAAAAACGCCCGATGCGCGGATTACGCTCACCCTAGCGCATATCGGCGATGGTGGCCTGGAAGCCGAATCGGATATCTGGCTCAAGGCAAACGAGGCAGCGGCGCTCCTGGAGCAAGTACAAGATGATCAGCGCATTCTGGGCAAGCCGATCTATGTCTTGCGCATCAGCGAATCTAAACCCATCACCGAATCGCAGTTTGAAACGCCGCAATGGCCGCCTCGGGACGATCCGTAAAGGCGTAGACTTCCAGCGATTTCTCGTAGAGCGCCCGGCGCAGGATCAAGTGCTGCCGACAAACATTGTCGTGGTAGAGCAAGTCGCGAAAGAGGGTCGGGTGCTTGAAGAACGCCGCATCGTGCAGGTGCTCCGCCGCCGGAGTGAACCGCCAGCCAAACTCCCCATCCGCGAGGAAGAAGTGCGTACAGGGTGGCCCCTCAATCGGAGAGCAATCCCTGCCGCAGTACGGGCAGACCCAACCTGGTACAAGCACACCGTCAAAATACCGTAGTCCGGGTGCGCCTGTCAAGCAGGCCGCGAAACCATCCAACAACCCTTTCCAGCAGTGCAGGAATTTCGTAGCGCAACACCGAATTTTGAGCCGTGCGACGACGCGATTTTGTCTCGATGCTGGGAATGACAGCGCTACTGGCAGGGTGCCACAAAGCGCCCGGACAGCGGACGTCGAGCGCTACGAGCAAGGTGCTCTCCCCGGAGGCGTATCAGCTTTTATCCGACCGGGAGAAAGTGCGCTACAAAGATATTATCCTGCGGATTCCCGCGAGCTGGGGCGGCGTGCTCCTGCCTAATGACGCCGGACCGTACACGTCGCCGACGGATAAAGCCGTTCATGGCGGTGATATCGCCACGCTGATGGGGCTTTATAACCAGAGCCTTTTTGAGCTCCAGCACCCGCGTGTCAAGATCGAGTATCTGAATTTTGACATGTGGACGGAAAACTTCCGCTCCGCGCTTGCCGTGGCGCTCTCAGCGCGACGGGCACCGGCCTACTACATTGCGCGTGATCTCCCCCAGACCATCGAGCAGGGGATGTACGCGGATCTGACCGAGCTGATGAAGACCTGGGATCAGTTCGACCGCCAGCCGGAAGCGTCGGTGCGCCAGGGGCGCGTGGACGGGCATCTGTTCACGCTCGCCGCCAACGAGCTAGGGGCAAGCGTCGTGCGCTACCGCAAGGACTGGTTTAAAGAGGCCGGAATTCTCAACGAGCGCGGCGAGCCCGGGCCACGCTCAGACTGGACCTGGGACGATTTTCGCAAGATCGCCGCAAAGCTCACCGATCCGGCAAAGAACCGCTATGGCTTCGCGGGAGAGCTGAGCAGCTTCCAGTTCAACGAGGCCTACAATTTAGAGGTCTTTATCCCCGACCCGAGCGGCAAGAACACCTGGCGCTTCAACGGCGACGATCCGCTGCTTCTGGAGTCGCTCAAAAACGCCCGCGCCCTGGTCAACACGGAGAAAAGTGTTACCAGCAGTGTCTCCATGGGCTGGTTTGAGTGGCACAATGAGTTCGACGCGAGCCGCGCCGGGATGGTGATGAGCTTTGCCCCACACATCCCGCGCGAGGCGCTGACCTCGCCGGGGAAGATGGGCAAGAACATACTCTATGCGGACACTGTGGGAATGGCGCCACCGCCGCGCGGCCCCTACGGCTACGACCCCCTCAAGCCCGTCACGAACCCCATCGGCTTCGACCCAACTCTCTCCCCCGATGAGCTTAAAGCGGCGTTTGACTGGTGCCGCTCGTGGTTCTACGGGGATCTGTTTGTGAACCGGATGCGCGCCGCCACACAGGATGCAAAGCTACGCGGCCAGACCAGTGTGGTCTACGCCGAGGTGCTCTCTCTTCCCTACCAACCTAAAGAGAATCTTCTCGACAAGCCGCTTGAAGCCGTCTTCCCCGCCGACTATCTCGAAACTTACAAGCGCCTCCGCCAAGCACCTGCCCCGCCACTTCCCCGTGAGTTTGGCCTGAAGGAGCCCCCAGCAGCAGAGCTTACCAAGGCAGTCAAAGCGCTCTACTCTGAGGCGATTACGTCGCCCAATGCCGATCTCAAAGCACTCATTCGAAAGCACGGCTCGCTGATCAACACCAACTTACTCACGTTCCGCAAGCCCGATGATGCGCAGCGGCTGGGTCGCTATATCGCGGCTCGCACGGCGTTCTACCAGAAAAACTTCCCGGCTTACTACGAGGCGGTCTGGAAAAAATCCCTGGAGGTAGCGTGGCGCGTAAAGTAGCCTGGCGCTCCGTGGCGGCGTGGCTCTTCACCCTGCCCGCGCTGACCGTTCAGTGCGTCTTTGGTTGGCTTCCCGTGGTCTTCGCGTTCGTCATTGCCTTCCAGCGCTACTATTTTGTCAAAGAGCCGGAGTTTGTGGGAGTGAGAAACTTCCAGGACGTTCTGGGCGACCCCCTGGTGGGCACGGCGTTTCTGAATACGTTTATCTACGCCTCGCTCGCGCTGGGCCTGACGTTCTTTGTCCCGATCTTTGTCTCGATTCTTCTCATGGAGATGTCGCCGCGCGTGATTCGCGTGATGATGATCCTCTGGTTCCTGCCGATTGCAGCGACGGCGGGAATTGCGATCTGGAAGTATCTTTATCATCCACGCCTGGGACTGCTCAATGGGTTTCTGGGGCTGCTGGGCATCGCGCCCCAAAAGTGGCTCGATGACCCGAACCTAGCGATGCTCTCGCTGGTATTGCCGGGAATCGTGCTCTTTGGGCCAGGGTTAATCTATATCGCCGCGCTCCAAAATGTCCCTGAGGAGCTCTACGAAGCCGCCGAGCTGGAGGGGGCTGGGATCCTGACTAAGATTCGCTTCGTGACGCTGCCGCGCCTGCGCCCGATTATCGCGATGATGCTGATTTTCAGTGTGATTGGCTCACTCCAGGTCTTTGAGGGGCCATTTCTCATGACCGGCGGCGGCCCGGGCTACGCCACCACAACGGTGGTGATGTATCTCTATAACCTAGCGTTTGGTGCCTACAATCTGGGCAAGTCCACCGCGCTGGCGATTGTGCTCTTTTTTGTGATCCTGGCGCTCACCAGCGTTCAGCGGCGCTTCTTCAAGGAGAACGTGGATGAATGAGGCAACGCCATGCCGCTGATTCCTCGGGTGGGCCGCCAGAAACCCCGGACACGCGCCTTGCTCTTTGGGATCGCCGCGTTTCTATGGCTAGGTGTCTTGCTACATCTCTTCCCGGTGGTCTGGATGGTCTCGGCGTCGCTTAAGCCGACGCCTGAGATCTTTGAGGCACCGTTTCGGCTAATCCCCAAAGAGCCCACCACGGCATCCTACGAGCTGCTCTTTAAAACCGTCCAGAGCACGGCACTTAATTCCAGCTTCGATGTCTTTCGCTACCCACTCTGGGTATATCTGAAAAACAGTCTCTGGATCGCGACACTCACCACATTTTTGCAGCTCCCGATCACGGCACTGGCGGCCTACGCGGTCTCAAAGCTCCACTCGCGTCGTGCGGCTAAAATCCTGTTCTTTTTCTTTATCGGAACCCTAATGATCCCCGGACAAGTCGCGGTCGTGCCACGTTTCTTGCTACTCTCGCACTTCCCCTGGCCCACGCGAGCCGTTCCGGAGCTGCTGGGCTACGCACTGCCGTCGCTCTCGTTTGTCGGAACCTACTGGGGAATCGTGCTCCCTGCGGCGTTCAGTGCCTTTAACTTCCTGCTCTTCAAGGGCTTCTTTGACACGCTGCCCACGGAGCTGATCGAAGCCGCGCGCATAGACGGTGCGTCGGAGGGGCGGACGCTCACTCAGATCATGCTCCCGCTCGCCCGCCCGGTGATCGCCGTGACGGGCTACTTCACGTTCACGGGAGCCTGGAATGATTTTCTAGGGCCGTGGATCATGCTGATGAGCGAGCAGGGCCGCTGGCCGCTCTCCGTGGCGCTCTATAAACTGCAAGCCGCGCTCACGAGCTGGCAACCCACTTCCGGGAGCGCCGATCCCAACGCCGCCGCGCTGATTGCGTCGGGCGTGGGCTACAACGCCTTGATGGCGCTTGCCGTGATCGAGTCCATCCCCATGTTCATCGCGTTTCTACTCTTCCGCGAGCAGCTCATGAAGGGCATTCAGATTTCTGGTCTGAAGGGGTAGTTAACGCTCCGACGAAACCGGCGTCGCTGCCCGCCGCAGCCGATCACGGATCGCCGCCCACTCGGGATCGGTTCCCTCAGGCCAATCTATAACGATGCGGTTTGCGCTGCTCTGATCCGCATCACGAAGCGCACTATAAAGAACCTGCGCGTATTCGTCCGCTGAGTTTGGCAAGGCAACTACCTGAATTTTGTTCCAGGCAGTGGACTGTGCGGATTGGTAGTGGGTAAGGTAAATATCACCAGGCTGAAGTTTGGTAAGCGCACCAGACAGAAGAACAACCAGAGTTTTTTGGGGGGCGTAGTGCCGCCACATCTGACCAGGTGAGCGTGCAATGCTTTCTTCGATGGGACCAGCAATAATTTGTGGCAGGAGCACAGTAAGGTCTTGCCGACTGACCATGCCATGACGCAAAAGTCGGGGCGGATCACAAGTGATATCCAATACCGCGCTCTCGATTCCGACCTCGCACGGGCCACCATCCAGGATCAGTAAATCGTCCACAAACTCCCCAAGCGAGTCGGCGACATGGCGGGCTTGTGTGGGGGAGACTTCCTCGCTGCGGTTGGCCGACGGCGCGGCGATGGGCACTCCTGCACGGCGAAGCAGTTCCAGCGCGACGGGGTGATTGGGAATGCGGATGCCGACCGTCGTGCCGCCTGCGGTGACAATGTCCGGGATGCCGTCGGCTTTCTCCAGAACTAACGTCAGTGGGCCGGGCCAGTGCGCGGCGGCGAGCTCGTCGGCGAGGGAGGGCCAGTTTTTTGTCAGCGCCTTTGCCTGCTCCACACTCGCCACATGAACAATAATCGGGTTGGTCGCCGGGCGGCCCTTGGCGGCGTAGATATTGGCGACGGCGGCGGCGTCCAGCGCGTTGGCCCCGAGGCCGTAGACCGTCTCCGTGGGAAACGCGACCAGCTCCCCGCCGCGCAAGCGCTCGGCGGCTTCGGTGAGTGCGGCGTCATCGGGCAGAACAATTCGGGCGGACATGACAGAATTTTATCAGAACCCACCCGGCGGACCCACCCGGCTCTTCGTTCGTTCCTCACTTCAAGCCACCCTCCCTCAGGGCAGGGAGGGTTAGGGAGGGTTTTCTCACCCCTTCCCGGGTACCCTCTGGGTGCTGAGGGAAGGGGCCGGGGGATGGGTTCAAAGCGTACCAGGGAAGGGGGCCGGGGGGATGGGTTCGGGTATACTTTTAGCGCTATGAGTAATGAAAGTGTAATGGGATCCTCGCTCGGCGGGGATCGTCTTTTCCCCCCGTCGGCGGAGTTTGTCCGCCAGGCCAATATCAGCGATGCTGCAATCTATCAGACAGCCGCCGCCGATCCCGAGACCTACTGGGCGGAGTGGGCCAAGAAGCTGGACTGGATCGAGCCGTGG
>NZ_JAYUPA010000241.1:0-2049 GCF_043760365.1 Armatimonas sp. | reverse complement strand
TGCGTCGAAGACGGCTGATCGGCCAGAAGACGGCTTCCGCGCGCCCGATCACCCGGTTTGCAGGAAGCTCTTGCCACTCGTGGGAGTCGTGGGACTGGTTGCGGTTGTCGCCTAAAACAAAGTAGCTGTTTTCAGGAACGACATAGGGATCCAGGTGGTACTCGGGGTCCTCGGCGACATGGTTTTCGATCAGTGGCACGTGGTTGCGCAGCACTTGGCCTGGCTGGATCTCCACCTTGGTATCGCGGCGGCCCACGCGGGTGGCGAACTCTGCGGCGGAGATCGTCTGGCTGCCGGCATGGATGCCCTCACGCGTCAGCCGGAGTGGTACGTCTGCCGGGCCATTCTCACCTGGCTCCGTAGTACTTGGGATGCCCAAAATGCCGCGAATGTCGGCGTGGAAGTAGCGGATTCCCTCCACTTCGACATAGCCCTCTTTGACTTCGATGGTGTCGCCGGGCAGACCGATCAGGCGCTTAATGTACTCGGGCTCGTTCCAGTCCGCCTCGTGCGGGGCACGGAAGACGATAATCTCTCCACGGCGCGGTGGGCGCAGTCGGTAGAGGAACTTGTTGACGACGAGGTGATCCCCCTCTCGCAGCGTGGGGTGCATCGAGCCACTGGGGATGTGGTAGGTCTGGAGCACAAAAGGACGTAGTAGCAAGAAGACCAGAGCAACCGCCAGCATCGCGGACTCCGTCAGCTCCGAGAGAAAGAGAAAAAAGCTCCGCCGCAGTGCACGAAGCACCAGCCGCAGAGCCGTAAGCCCACCCAGAAGCAAGACAATGGTGGGCACGGAAAGATTCGCGATGCGCTCTGTCCATGTCTCCACCATTGTCTGTAAGCTCCCTGGCCCCCGCACGCGGGGGAGTTCTTGAATGTTTAGTTGCTGCGGCTGAAACGACCGTTGCGGTCTTCCTTCAGACGGGTTGCCTTGCCGACCAGACCACGCAGGTAGTACAGCTTGGCACGACGAACCGCGGCGCGCCGGGTTACTTCGATCTTCTCGATGCGCGGCGAGTGTACCAGGAAAGTACGCTCCACCCCGACTCCGTTGCTGGCGACCTTGCGAACCAGGACGGTATCGCGGATACCCGCACCGTGGCGGCTGAGCGCCACGCCCTCAAAGACCTGAACACGCTCTTTGCCACCCTCGATAACCTTCACATGGACGCGCACGGTGTCACCGCCACGGAACGGGGGCACATCGGCTTTCTTCTGTGCCTCTTCGATATCACGGATCGCAGTTGCGTTCACTTTACTCATATACGTCTCCCAAACAAATTTAGTTTCTTTGGAGGCGTCCCCTGGCGGTCTCCTCGCGGCAGTGAAGGCTCACTCCGGACTGGACACAGGTTCGTCCACCCGGACGGATTGCTCCGCCCGTGCTGAGGCTTGTGCCTCTTCTCGCGAGGCCGAAGCCTCGTCTTGTGCCGTTTGAGCATCATGAGCGTCCAGAAGTTTCTGGTCCGCTTTGCTCAGCGGCAGCAGCTTTTCCCACAGATCCGAGCGGCGTGCACGGGTGCGCACCAGCGCCTGGGTCCGACGCCATTTCGCGACATTGGCATGGTGCCCGGAGGTCAGTACCTCAGGAATGCCACGCCCCTTGAAGAGCGCCGGGCGGGTGTAGTGTGGGTACTCCAGCACCCCCCCCTCAAAACTTTCTTCCTGCGCCGATGATGCATTTCCCAGCACTCCGGGCAGCAGGCGCACACTCGCATCCAGCATTACCAGTGCAGCGAGCTCACCGCCGGTGAGAACATAGTCTCCTAGCGAGATCTCGCGCGTGATCCAGCCGTCCCGTACCCGCTCATCAATGCCCTCGTAGTGGCCACAGACAATCACAATGCGCGGCAGACTCGCCAGCTCCTGAGCGAGCACCTGGGTGAACGGCTCACCATCGGGCGCGGTGAGGAGCACCGGAATGCTCGTGTCGCCCCCCGTCGCCGCCTCAATGGCAGCGACCAGCGGCTCGGCCTTCATCACCATGCCTGCTCCGCCGCCAAATGGACAGTCGTCCACGGTGCGGTGACGGTCCTGGGTGAAGTC
>NZ_JAYUPA010000240.1:0-5728 GCF_043760365.1 Armatimonas sp. | reverse complement strand
TGAGGCGGTAGTCGTCGTTGTAGGAGAAAACATCGTTGCCGGTGTTGTAGGGCGGGTCCATGTAGACCACGTCCACGCCACGGGTGCGACCGCCACGGTAGCGCGAGAGCAGCGAGGCCATCACCGAGAGATTGTCTCCGTTGATAATCTCATGGTCGCCTTTGTCCTGCTGGAAACTCTCGTAGAGGCTCGGAATCAGCGTGACGGGCTTGACTTGCTCGTTTAAGAAGCGATTACGACCCAGCCACTGCAACGTCGCATCAGCGGCGCTGGTCTCGCCAACGGTGGAGAAGACCGTGCCCATGCGCTTCTCTTCTTCAAACTGCTCGATACGGGCGATTAGCTCGTCCTTGGAAAGGGTGTGTAAAGGATGCTCATTCATGCTCATAGGTCGTTACCTGGAATTCCATTTAGGCTACTTTTTTCAAAAAGGTAGTTACCAGATTCATTCTGGTAGTTACTTTTTATTGTTGGGTAGCTTATTTTCTTGCACTCTGATCTACCGGGAACGAAGGTCAAACTCAAACCCGTAAAAAAGAGCATACGCTCTCACTCCGATCTAGTGAGTCGAAAGCGGAATCAAGCACGGAGGTTTTTTACCATGCCCCAAGATTATTTGCCTACAAACGACCGCGAATTTCTCGCCTGGCTCAAGAATTTTAACCAGGTAGCAGTTGTCAACAAGACGGTCTTTGGCTTCACTACCGACGACCTGAGTGAACTCACCGCAGCCGAGACAACTTTGGAAGACGCGATTGCTACCAACGACGCTGCCCAGAGTGCCGCGCAGGCGGCGATGACCGCAAAGACACAAGCGCAATCGGCGGCGATGACATCCGCCCGAACCGCCGCCCAGCGCGCCCAGACCAGCAAGGCCACCGATGCCCTGCGCGATGCTCTGGGGATCACGGTGCGCGATAAAGTGCGCTCCACTCTGACCGCACAAACTCCCCTCGATCTGGTTGCCACGCCCCACGCTGACGGCACAAACACCCTCAAGTGGAAATCCGGCGAGAACAAACCGGGCACGCAGTATCTCATCGAAGCAAAAGCCGCTGATGCGGGAGCCTGGGCACTCATTGACGCCATTACCAGAACCAGTTACACGCACACCAGCCAGACCCCGGGTCAGAAAGTGCGCTATCGGGTACGCGCCAAGCGCGGCGACTCCACCAGTGGCTACACCAACGAAGTCGGAGTCTACGGGGGATAGCCTACCCCTCATACGGCCTTTTGCACGAATCGTATGCCGCCTCATGAAATGAGGCGGCTACGGCTGGCAGCCGAGCTGTGGCAATAAACACGGCGCACACGAAGCCGCCGCGATTCCGGTTCCGGTGAGTACGGGCGTGCAGAGGGCCAGGTAGCGGTTGTCATTGATAGGGGGATAGAAGTCCGCGCTGAGCTTGCGGGCCTTCGCATGCCCATCAGCCCAGAGGACATTGGTCATCCCATTGTGGCGGCCACGGGGCGCGCCATAGTCGTTGGCACCTGCCATCAGGTTGCTGCCTGAGTGGACGAGCAAGTAGGGGTAACGGTTTGCCGTGGTAGGGAAGCCGGTCGCCGCTGCCGTGGCGCGCTTCTCGGGCCAGAGATCCGAGGTGCCAAAGGCGGCGGTCTGCGCCGTGGAAGCGCCATCTACGATTAGGACAATCTCAGCGGGCTTATCCATGGCGGGAAGAGAGCTGGTCATGACCCCACCACTGGCGTTGTTATTGCCGCCGAGATAGTAGTTATAGGCATAGGTCACCACAAAACCATTCCCGATGCCACAACCTGCCGGGTCGGCAATCGTTCCTACCGTGATCCCCGCCGTACGCGGCGCTGAGGGGCACTGGAAGACCTGGGTATTCTTGATGTACGGCTGAATCATCGCGGGCCAGGAGCAGCGTGTGCCACTCGCGGACGTACCCCACATGCCCATAAGAAGCATCTCGTCGTAGTCCTGTGAGTACATCATCAGACCTGTTCCGATCTGCTTCTGGTTAGAGAGACACGAGGCGGCACGGGCTTTCTCGCGGGCCTGGGCAAAAACGGGGAAGAGAATGGCGGCTAAAATCGCGATAATAGCGATCACCACCAAAAGTTCAATCAGAGTAAAAGTACGACGCATAGTCGGGTAAACCTCCAAAAAGAGAAAGTTTGTCCCGAGTGCCCAGGCGGACGGCAGGACAGAGGATTGCTATCGGCGCTCCCTCGGGGGCGTTCCCCGTGCAAGCTTTAAAGAAAACTTACCTTTGCGCCAGTGACGCCGACAATCAAGAGTATACCCCGGCACAAGATAAAATCGCTCCGGTAAGAGGCACGCCTGCCCTTACCGGAGCGATCTTAGATTTACTTAGAGTTACACTGTCAGTAGGGCTTTTGCAGGGCGAAGGGATCGCGGCCACATCACTTTGCGAAGCTCTGGTCACAAGATTGTGATGCTGGAAGTATAGGATTTCTGCAGGGCATTCGCTGTGACTTCCCGCACTTTAAGGTGTGATCTGCATCATAGTCAATCAGAGAAGGAAGCATCGCCGACGATGTCGAAAGGTGTCTTCTGTGAACGAGGGAGTTTTAGAGGAGCCACGTGCTCAGGATATTCTTCTCTACCGAAAAGTCGCAATTGCCATTGTCGCGACCCATCTCGGGCTGGAAGACGCCTTTGTGGAGTCCGTGCTGCTCGACGAGATGGACGAGTATCTGGAGTCCCTGGTGGAGGTTCGGGAGCGGCTTAAGATGGAGCACTACGACGAGTACCTCTCGCTTCTTTCTCGCGAGGTCATTGTCCGCTATGCTGCCACTGCCGCCGAGGGGCTTGCCGCCGATCCCGAGAGTGTCCTCGCGCGCCGCCGCATTATGGGCGACACGGGTGGATTTGGGCTTGTGGATAACATCAACGCCGTGGTGCGTCTGCACGAGATCTTTGAGGTTTTGGAATCTCCCCACGCCGAGAGCGGCGCGGAGGCGATTCTTGTCTCGGTGAAGCGGCAGCTCTGTAACTACTACAACGCCGTTGCCTACGACCTTGTGCGCGGCCTGCTCCTGCCCGTCATCATTGATGTCGCTGAGGAGTACATTCGCAACGACCAGCTCTCCGCCGCAAGAGTGCGGGAGCTGGTCATCGCCGCACAGTAGTTACTCTTTGATCCCAGCGATTTCCGTGATTCGCCGCCGGTAGGCAATGAAGCCACCGAGGGTGTAGAGCAACGTCCCCACCCAGATGAAGCCGATGAGGGGCTTGGTGGAGAGCTCCACAAAGACCGCATCGCCTGGATCAGGAGCGTTGAAGGTCTCGAAGCGGAGGGTTTCGTAGGTGGCGAACTCCTGCATCCGTCGGCCCTCGTTGTAGGCACTGAAGTCCTTCATGAGCGCTTGCTGGAACGCGGGTGTCCCGGGAGCGCCCGCCTCTTTAGCCCGCGCGACAGCGGCCTCGGAAGCGGACTGTTTCTCTTTGATATCTTTCTCTGTGGGAGCGGGGAGCATGCGTAGGATCACTTTTCCGTGCTTGCCACCCGGCCCCGGAATCTCAACCACTTCAGAGTACGCGCCCCCTGCAGACGGCTCGTGACGCACCGCCACTTTTATAGGGGTCTGCTTGCCCTGGTAGGTGACAATCACATTGGCGACCATGCGGACTGCGGAGAGCTTATTGAAATCGGCCTCGCTATGCTTGGCAAGCACGGCTTTGGCTTTTTCGTCTAAATCGTAGCCCATTAAGGTGAAGGTGTAGTCCCCAAAAGTCTTGGTCTCCCCGCGCTTTAGGGAGAAGAGCCAGTTGGAGCTGGTGGCATCCTGTTGATCCACAAACTCTTGTGCCTCACCACTAAGAGCTAAGTAGACATCGCCCCAGAACTTATGGTGAATGGCGGGTGGGTTGGACTGTGGACTGTCTTTGCCTTCCCAGGGCACATACGAGTAGTGTGGCTCGGCGTTCCACTGCGAGTTGCCGTCCACCACTTTGATCCGAATGGCGTTGTCACGCGCAAACGGGTCCATGGTATAGCCTTCGTAGGTTAGCTTGTAGCCCAGCGCCTCGGTCGGCTGGTTCTTGATGAGCAGAATGCCCTCTTTGTGCTTAGAGAACATCACCAACCCGGCGAGGCCAGCGAGTAACAACCCAATTCCGGCATGGGCGACGTGCCCCCCAATGCTTAGACGTCCCCCCTTAGATTTTAGGCGTGGGGCGATTAGTATCGCATTAGCGATCACGCAGAACAGTGAGGCGGCAAAGAGCAGTACCATCGCTGGGTGGCGCAGACCCAGGTACATTCCGACTCCCGTAAAGCCCATCGCAAGAACAATCGCGGTGATATAGGCGGGGAAGAGCTTTTTGTAGGCACTCGGGGCATCGCCGTTTTTCCAGGTCAGGAACGGTGCCGCCGCCATCAGCAGTAGCATCCCAATCGCAGGAGCATAGAGCGCTTTGTTGTAGAACTCCGGCTCAGCCGCCTGCCCTTTTGCGCTCCAGAGCTTGGTGATCAGGGGGCCGGACATTCCCAGGGCCACAAAGAACCCGATCAGCCCGATAATAATTCCCGCCGCCGCAAAGCCCGTCTCGCGGCTCAGAAACGCAGCACTCTCCTGCTTCTCGCTGCGCTTGGGGATATCCCAGTTGCGCAGCAGCAGCAGGCCGAGCGGAATAAAAGTCCACATCAGAACGCCGACTAAGATCAGCCAGAAACCGTCGTTGCCTAGCGAGGAGAACGAGTGGACAGAGAAGTCGGAGAGAACGCCGGTGCGCGTGAGAAACGTCCCGTAGAACATCGCGGCAAACGGCAGGATGCCTAAAAAGAAGTTCGCCTTACGCCACGAGCCATTCTTGTTCTGAAGAACCAGTCCGTGCAGCAGTGAGGTGAGAAGCAGCCAGGGAAATAGCGAGGTATTCTCGACCGGATCCCAGGCCCAGAAGCCGCCCCAGCCCAGAGTCTCGTAGGCCCAGTAGCCGCCCAGAGAGAGTCCAAAACCAAGTGTCGCAAACGAAAAAAGGGTGCAAGGAAGCGCGGACTTCACCCAGCCGTCCCAGTCGCGGTGCAGCATGCCGTAGATCGCCCAGACCGAGGGGAGAATGGTGGAGGCGAACCCGAGAAAGAGAATGGGCGGATGGATGACCATCCAGTAGTTCTCTAGCGACGGGTTGAGCCCGCGACCGTCCGCAGGAACGGCCCCTGGAGGAACAGCAAAGGGACACTTGACCAAAATAAGGCTCAGGAGATAGACCTGTGCGATCCCGAAGATTGGCCACGCCTTGGCGCTGTTCTTACCGCCTTTGTAGGCCAGCCAGAGCCCGAGCATCGCCGTCCAGAATGCCCAGAGGAGCATGGAGCCCTCTTGGCCACCCCAGAACGCCGCCATTAAATACCAGGTCTTGGTGCGCCGCGAGGTGTACTCGGCAACATAGTGCACCTGGAACTGGTGGGTTGCGATCAGGTAGGCAAGGTAGGTACAGGCCCCGACCACACTCGCGGTCGCCAGTGCCACAAAGCGTTTCGCCCAGTCGCAGAGTCCGGTGCGCTCAGCCTTGCCGCAGAGTACAAAAAGCACATTGGCGATCACCGTCGCCGCCAGTGCAAACCCGAGAAGTGTATATCCTAATGGCATCGTGTATTTCCTCGCCGCCGATTGAAATCGGCGTCTGCAGTAGCCTTCGGCTGCGAAGCCTGTGCCAGGCTGTAGTTAGTCGGCGTTCTGATGTGGACTTTTATTCCGCTCGGCCTGCTGCTGCTGCGCAACTGGGATATCCCCA
>NZ_JAYUPA010000239.1:0-2050 GCF_043760365.1 Armatimonas sp. | reverse complement strand
AAGCTGCGCTCGAAACGCCTCATACTGCAAGTCCCGTGGCGAGAGATCCCGATAGAAATCCAGCCCGATCTCTCCAATCGCCAGCACTCTCGGATGCGTCGCCCAGGTTCTCAATCGCTGGGCAATCGCCTCGCTCCAGTGCTTCGCATCATGAGGGTGTACTCCGACAACGGCCCAAATCCTAGCATCTGTCTCAGCCAGCGCAACGGCTTTCTCCGAGGATGCTTCGTCAAAGCCGACGACCACAAAATCAGTGATACCTACTGTTGTGGCGCGTGCTAAAACACCGGGCAGGTCGCGCTCCAGGGTGTCGTTGTTAAAGTGAACGTGCGTTTCAATCATAGGGTTTCGATTACTGTATCGTGTGGCAGTAGGAAAAAGAAAGGAACTCGGAGCGTTTGTCTTGCATACGAGAGTACTATGAAGAAACAAGTCGGCCTCTGGATTGACCATAGAGAAGCCTTTATCGTTTTTATCGAATCCGGCGTTGACGAGGCGCACCACATCGAGTCTCCACACCACATCGAGTCTGGGGTCGGGGGCCATGTTCGGTTTTCGGGCCGTCACGCCGCCGAAGATGGCTCGGCAGACAACCAGCGCGACAGGCAGTTCGCCTCCCATCTGAGCAAGTACTACGATGCGGTCATCGCCCAGATTCACGAAGCGGAGTCGGTCTTTCTCTTCGGCCCGGGCGAGGCAAAGGGTGAGCTGAAAAAGCAGCTTGTGGCGCACGGGCTTGGGGAACGTATTGTTGGAGTGGAGACCACCGACAAGCTCACCGAGCACCAGATCACTGCCAAAGTTCGGCTGCACTACCAGATCTAAAACGGCACTACCGGCCCTGAAAACTTCTATCGGAGAGCGGAGAGCAGTGCTTGCATAGCCTTGGTGTCGGGTATCGGCACGACACTCTCTATCGTTACAGGGACGCCCTCGACGCCACACGCCTTGGGGTCATTGAGTGCGCCCGTGGCAGATCGAAAACCGTGGCGCTCCCAGGCGAGCTTCTGAATCTCTGGGTCTTGGAGTGCCACGATAAGCTTCTTGCCGTTTGTGGTGAGGGCCAGCACGGGGTGGCTGCTCCAGACAGTCGGTTTTGGGTAGAGCACCCGGAGCTGGCCCTTCTGTGCGGCGTATTGTGCGGGCGCGGTTCGGGCAAAGTCAATGAGCTGGGCTTCGTAGCCTACGATAACCGGCTTGTCGCCGATGCCCCGGCTCACGTACTGCGTAAACAGCGTGTCCGAGCTGCTCTCCTGAAAGCCCTGCGCCGTGATGAGCGTCTTGACTTTCTCCGTGCTTCCCGTGCCCAGCACCGTCTGCAAAAGCCCGGCGTAGAGGTTCCCCGATGACGACTTCAGCGGGTCGGTGGTGTAGAGCACCACTTTCCCATAGAGCTCGGGGAGTCCCAGCTCTTTCCAGGTCTTGCCCGCCGCTGCCGCATCTACGAGCCGTGGGAAGTCCAGCTTCTGTTGTGTGAGTGTCTGGGCCACTTTGGCCCAAGTATAGAGCACTAGCGGCGAGTTGAGAACATTCTCGCTCGCCACCAGCGGCTTTCCCGTTTCTTTGTAGAGCGCAAGAGCCACCGACGACGAGGGCCAGAGAAAGTCTTTGCCGCTCGTGTCGGACTCCGTGACCATTTCGAGTGAGCCGCGCTTGTCGGCTTCGAGCACCAGTCCGTGGCGCTCCTTGAGAAGCTTCTGAAACTCTGGATCCGCCAGAAGTGTGGTCTTCTCGCCGCCCACGAAGCCACGTAGAACCGTGGGGGCGGTGCTGGATTTTTTTGCCGTCAGAAACGCGGCTGCTCCCACCACGGCGAGCAATAAAATCAATCCTATAAATTTTTTCATCTGTGTTTGTTCTCCATTTTAGGTTCGGGGACAAGCTCAAGAAGCGTTTGTCGGAGGGCGATAAGCTCGCTCGCAAGCGCCCGGTCATCGTTGCGGCGATGGGCTTCGGCGAGGCGGAGCAGGCGGCCCTCGACCAATTCGAAGAGCGTCAGAAGCTCGGTGCGGGCCTGGCCGGTGGGATTTATCCCGAGTTTGTAGGGCTC
>NZ_JAYUPA010000238.1:0-17440 GCF_043760365.1 Armatimonas sp. | reverse complement strand
CGGGGGAACAGGCAGCGAAGGTGAAGGCACCACGGCGGAGCCCTGAGGAACAGGATCAGGAGATCCAGAACTACATCAATGAGGCGCGGCAGAGTATCAAGCAGGCGCTGGAGACACCGGCGACCCTGGCAAAGCTGGTGCCGCTCGGGTTTAGCGTCGCACGGCTGACCGACGGGGCGACGCTGGCCGAGGCCGCCGTGACCGCGTTTGCGGCGCGGCAGCGGGCGCTGGGCGAGGCAGAGAAGGGCGTGGCGGCGGCGAAGTTGGCGCTGGGGACGGCACAGAGTGGCTTTGTGCGCTTCCGAGAGACCGTGCGGATCGCCACCTTAGATAAGACCATCCACACGGCCCTTGGTACCACGGGGCGCATTCCCAAGGACGGCGAGAAGTTTCTGACAGCCTTGCAGGCCACGCTCAAGACCGTACAGCAGGCACCCTATGCCGCGCTCGTCGCCTCCGTGGGCTACGATGCACCCGCGCTTGCGGCCCTCGCCGCCCTAGGAGAAGCCTTCGCCACCGCGCGGCGCAGCAGTGCCGAGGCGCAGGCTCACGCCAAAGCCACCACCGCAGCGCGCAACGAGGCCGTGAAAACCCTACGTACCTTCACCACGCCGTTCTATCGCGCCCTACGTCTTTAAATCTACCTCCGCCCCTCCTTCGTAGAGGGAGGGTGACCGAGGAACGAGGTCGGGTGGGTTCAGGCCGGGTGGGTTCGTCGGGTGGGTTCAGGCCGGGCTGGAAAGCCTCCTCTATCCCCCCCCAACCCTCTCCCCTTATGGGGAGGGGGTGCCGAGGAACGAGGCGGGGGAGGGGAAACTGTAACCTTCCGTAATCGGGTACCCTCTAAGCGGATGACTATGCTCAGAAACACACTTGCCGCAACGGCGGCGCTTGCGATCCTCCTGCCCCGTGCCGTGCTGGCACAAACACCCGCACCCGCTCCCCAGGCCGAGGCCCGCTTCACCTACGATGCCAACTATCTCTACGCGGCGTTCCAGGTAGACAATGCCCAGCTTCTGGGAGTCCATCAGGAACCCATGGCCAAGAACATCGAAGATGACGATGGCATTGGTCTGTACGTCAAGATCGGCAATGAGCCCGTGCGTGCGATACTGGTCTCGGTGGCGGGAGGCTTTACGTTTCTGGAGAATGGTACGCCCAAGCCGCTTTTTACCGTGAAGTACGGCGTCACGCGGCAGGGAACCCTGAATCGCGTGGATGATACGGACCGGGGCTACTCCGTTGAGCTGGCGATTCCCTGGGACGCACTCGGGGTGGACGGCAAGCTCGCCGCCAAGACCGCGATTACCTACGCGGCGACAGTGCGCAAGAAGGGCGTCGCTGCCCCCGCGATCTTTCCCGTGGGCGCGGCGCTGGAGAAGTCCGAGAGCTTTGGGCCGCTGACACTGCAGGCCACAGCGGTGTCTCCCTTTATTGACGGGGAGCAGAAGATCGGTGAGTGGCCGGGAGCGAGTGTGCGCTTTGCGGTTCCCACGCCCGCCGCGCAGGCCGCTGTTGTGCCTACCGTTCCCATCCCGGTGGATCCGGGCCAGCTCACCGCGACCTCGCTGCCTGCCAATGGTGTGCGGGAGCGACGGCTCTTTGCCCGGCTCTTACTGTCCTACCAGGGGGATATCACTAAACTTACGTTTCCGCCGCAGGGGATTATTGGAGCGACGGGAGTCTTTGTCCCGGTGGATCAGCCCGCCAATGGTTTCGGCCCCTGGTACTCATCGGATCGTGTGGGCTGGGCACGGACAGAGCTGGGGCAGCTACGCCGGGCGGGCGTGGAGGTCGCGCTGACGCAGCTCGGGAGTCCGGATGTTGCGTCGGGGCCCATGGAGGAGAAGTCGCTTACCGTGCTGGTGGCTGCGTGCCGTGAGATGCAGCTGGAGCGCCAGTCGTTCCCGCTTCTGGGGCTCTGGCTGGATCGTTCCCTGGCGACGGGAGATCTTTACGCGGCGATTCAGCGCTGGTTTGCCTTTGTCCCACCGGAGCTGCGTGCGACTGTGCGCGTGGGGGGCGTGAGTGTCTACCCCGTCTTTTTGTCCGATACCACCGGGGTTACACCTGAGATCGCGGAGGCGCTGCGCCAGAAGTTTGCGGCGGAGTTCGGCGGGCTCTCCGACGGGATCAGTATTGCCGTCGGCTTGCCCTTTGCCACCGTCTCGCCGGGCGGGCAGGAGCCCTTTTTGGCGCGGCGTGGGGGAGAGACCTATGCCGCTTCCTGGGAGAAAGCCCATAAGAGCGGCGAGCCTTGGATTGTGCTGGACTCCTGGAACGACTTCACCCGTGCCACGGAGCTGGCACCCTCACGCCAGTACGGTGATTTTTACGTGGATCTCACCCGGCGGCTCTTTACCGTCCCTGATCCCAGCAAGCCCGCACTGCTTCAGTTCAGCCCGCTCGATCTGCCCCGGCGGCTCGCGGCGGGAACCCTGACCGCACTGCCGATCACTCTGACCAATATTGGGGGGAAAGTCATCACGCTAGAAGATAGCGTGCAGGTGACCTACCGCTGGTTCCAGGATGGGAAGCTTATCGCTGAGGGACCCGTTCGCATTCCCCTGCGGGAGTCTATCCTGCCTGGCTTCTCCACGACTGTCTCACTGGGGATTGCGACCCTGCTTGGGGATAACAAGCCCCTTCCCACAGGGAGCTACGAGCTGCGGCTGGAGCTGCTCGTGCCTGGCGAGCGGAGCGGGATTAGTGTTCCGGTACGGGTCGAGGAGAAGCCCGCTGATGCTGTCCAGTTTGCACACTCAACACTCACGCCGCTCCTACGTACGGGGGGGAAGTTCCCGGCGACGCTGCGGCTGCGCTGGCTCGGCAAAGAGGCACTACCGCCCGGGGAGACACAGCTTCTCTACCAGATCCTCAGCGGCGATGGAAAAGAAGTGGTTGGCTCGGGAGCGACCACGGTTCAGCAGGCGCTCAAGCCGGGAGTATGGACGGATCTCCGGAGCCTGATCGAACTGACCGGCAAAGACGGGTTGCCGCTAGAGCCTGCCTACCCGGAGCGCCGCCTGGAGTCGCCTGACCTGCGAAAAGCGGGCTATCTGGTGCGTTGGGTACTTGCTCGCACGGTCGCGACGGCGCAAATCCAGGGTGTCTACGAGCAGCGTCTGGCTCTCTACCCCGGTGACGACGACGCGCGACTAACTCTGGCAAGCGACTCAAAGTTTCCGGACACTGTGGAAGCGGAGAAGAGTGTCCGGGTCAAAGTGACTCTCATCAACCGGGGTCTGAAGCGCTGGGAGAAGGGGCGCGTGGCGGTCACGGGGCGCTGGTTCCAGGCCGATGGAATGCGGGCAACGCAAGGGCGTGCGATCCTCAATGCGTTCCTAGAGCGTGAGGTTTCCGTCGGCGAGTCTATTGAGGTCACGGCGGAGATCGCGGTGCCGGAGCGGCCCGGGCGCTATGTACTGGCGCTGTTTGCCATGCGTCCCCCGGAGATATTTTTCCCCATGCACCCGATCAGCCGGACAGGCGACATGCTCCAGATCCCAATCACGGTCACGGGAGGACGGCAAGTACCGCTGGATCTAAGCCTGCTCTACGACACTGACGGTGTCACGAGCGAGGCACGCACACGCGATGGGGATCTCGACGGCGCAGGCTTGACACTACCTGCGGAGTGGTTCCCGTTTGACCGCTTTGGCCTCAATCAGGAGACCAGTCTATTTCCTTCCGGGTACTTCTCAGATATCTCGTCGGTCTCGGCGCGGAGCATTGTCTTTCACTACGGCTCCAGTGCCGATGGCAAGAAAAATCTACTGTCCTGCAATAGCCAGGCTCTCCTGGTTCCCAAGGCTGCGTTCTTCGCCGCCCATATTGCCGCCACGGCAACAGGCGGTGCGGAGCGCAACCTGACCGTCATTTTGCGCTACAAAGATGGCACGACCGAAAGCCGAACACGCGTACTGCGCGATATCGCCGCGCCAGCGGCCAGCGATGATGCCGTCGCGTTCACGACGCCTCGGCAGCACCGTCCGGAAGGGGAGCTGGCGGGTACGCTCACCGTTCGCCATATCGTCTTCCCGATCGCTGTCACCAAGGAGCTGGTCTCGATTACCTTGCCCACGGACTCTAAGGTAAAAGTCTTTGCGGTAACACTGGAGAAGTAACCTACCCCCTAACCCCCGCCCGGCGGGGGAGTACTTGGTAGCCCGGCACGGGCTTTGCGGCGGAGGAACGAGGCCACTGCAAGACGCCGGTTTCAACCGGCGGGAAAAATGCGAAGATGAATTTTGATGTGATTGTTGTGGGCGCGGGACCCGGCGGGGCGACCTGTGCCTGGAAGTGTGCCGAGCTTGGCTTGAAGGTCTTGCTACTGGATCGTGCACCGAGCCTGCCGCGCTACAAGCCCTGCGGCGGGGGAATTCCCTCGTCGTTGGTACGCCATGTCGAGGGGCTGGAACCCGAAAAATTCATCGATCTCACGGTGACCAAGCTTCGCCATACGTGGCGCGGTAAGTCGCCGGTTCTCGCGGAGATGACGTGTCGTGATGGCAAGCCCGCCGAAGTGTGGATGGTGCAGCGCCCGCGCTTTGACACGTATCTGGTGGAGAAAGCAAAATCCGCCGGTGCAGTGCTAAGGCTGGGCGTGAAGGTCAGTGACATAACGGTTACTTATGAGGGCGTCACGGTCACGGCGGGCGAAGAAAACTGGACGGCGCGGTATGTGGTCGGTGCCGACGGTGCCAAGGGGATTGTTGGAGCGCGTGCCGGACTGCGCCTCGGAAAGCGCTGGGGGATCGCTCGGGAAGTCGAGATTCCGTATGAGTACGCCCCCCCCGCCCCTGATCACCCAGAGGGTACCCGGGGGGCTATTTTGCGGGATGCTTGCTATCTGGACTACGGCTCGGTGAAGAATGGCTACGCCTGGATCTTTCCCAAAGCGGGCTATCTCTCCGTAGGGGCGGGAATGCTCGTCCCGCGCCAGCCGAAAGCCGAACAGAACGTTGGCATGATCCTGATGGACGCCATCCACACGATGCTTGGCTCCGTGGGCATGATCTACCCGACGGGCATGGACGCGCCCAAGCTCTGGGCACACCCGATCCCGTTCTGGACGGGGATGGAGCCGCTCGCCACCAAAGACGGGCGTGTGCTGCTCGTAGGCGACGCAGCCGGTGTGGTGCAGCCGCTCTTTGGCGAGGGGATTCAGTACGCGGTGCGTACGGGCGCAATCGCTGCGCAGCAGCTCGCGGCAAATACTACCTTGCAGTACACCGAAGCGGTTAAAACGGAGCTCGCTGGGGAGTTCGATGCGGCGCTTCGGGTCGGAAAAGTCTTCCACAGAACGCCGTATCTCTCGTACCGCCTCGGGGTCAAAAATCCGGCGGGCACGAAGCTGGTCGGGCGGCTCATGTCCGGTGAGGTCTCGCTGGAGCACCTGGAGCAACGCATCTACGACAAGCTCAAGAATCCGTTTAAATAGGCATGCCGTACACTCCGATTTTAGCCACGCTAGGCTACGTGCTCTCACCCGATCGCAGCGCGGTTCTGCTGATCCACCGCAACGCCCGCCCCGACGATCCCGCGCTGGGGAAGTACAACGGCCTCGGGGGCAAGCTCGAACCAACGGAAGACGTCGCCTCCGGGATGAAGCGCGAGCTACACGAAGAAGCGGGGATTTCCGTCACGGAGATGTGTCTTCGGGGGACGCTCTCTTGGCCCGGTTTTGGCAAGAGTGGCGAGGACTGGTTCGGGTTTCTCTTTGTGATTACGGAGTTTACTGGCAATGTCAGCGTCGGCAACGACGAAGGCACGCTGAGCTGGCAGCCGCTGGCAAAGCTGCTCGGCGGCGAGCTGCCGCTCTGGCCTGGCGACAAGCACTTTCTTCCGCTGGTCTTTGACGACGACCCACGGCCTTTTCATGGGGTCATGCCCTACACCGGTGGCCAACCCGTCGCCTGGAGTTTTACACGATGAGTGAGCCTATTATTTGCCGCTGGCAGGCACTGCCCTGGCTCGTCGCGCATGAGGCGGCAGTGGAGTCGCTGGAGACGACGCTCGATCTGAACCTAACGACCTGCACGGTGGCGCTCTCGGCTGAGGGAGTGCAGCTTCCCGACGGAACGCTGGTGCTTTGGGATGCCGTTAGAGAGGTGGCGGATCACGACACGGGCTGTTTTAGTGTCAACACCGACGGCACTCTGGAGCGGGCCTATATCTTCTCACCCACCACCCGCCGCGCCGTCTCGCTCTGGGGGCAGCCTGAGGGTGCTCCGACTGTGTTGGTGGCAGGCTTTCCTATGCACCGCACCAAGCGCACGGATCCGTGGCAGGACACTCAGAACAAAATCGCGGCGTGCCAGCCGGTGAGTGGGCGCGTGCTGGATACCTGTATGGGCCTAGGCTACACGGCGATCTGCGCCGCAAAGACAGCGGCCCAGGTTACGGTGATCGAACTAGACGCCGGAGTGGAGGCGATGGCGACGAAGAACCCGTGGTCGGAGCCGCTGTTTTCGAAGGCGAATATCACTCGCAAAAACGGGGACGCGTTCGCTCTCGTCAAAGAGATGCCGGATGCCGTCTTCGATCTGATTATCCACGACCCACCGACCCTGCAGCTCGCGGGGGATCTCTACTCGGGCGCGTTTTACCGGGAGGCATTTCGGGTGCTTTCCCGGCGCGGACGGCTTTTCCACTACATTGGGGACCCGAACAGCCGCCACGGCGCGACCGTGACACGCGGCGTGGTCAAACGGCTACATGAATCCGGCTTTGTGGCTGTCACTACTGCCGCCGATGCCTATGGAGTCGTGGCCTGGAAAGAGAAACCGCGCCGGTAAGACCAATGACACTGGCTGAGTTTCGGGCACAGTTCCCGAGTGTTGAAAACGGAGTGCACCTCAACCACGCCGGGATGGGGCCGATTCCAACGGGCGTTGCCACTGCTGTCGGGCAGGCGCTTGTTGAGCTTGCCCACGGCGACGGAATGATGGCCTTTCGGGCGCACCTGAAGCGCCAGCAGCGGGTGCGCGGGGCACTGGCCCGGCTGATGAACGTGCCTGCCGAGGGCGTGGCGCTGGTGCGCAACACCAGCCACGGCCTCGCAATAGCCGCTCAGGCGATCCCGTTTCTTCCCGGTGAGAATGTGGTGGTGGGGGCGTGCGAGTACCCCTCGGTGGTCTATCCCTGGCAGGCGCAAGCGAGCCGTGGCGTCGAGACACGCCTTGTCGCCTGCCCCACGAACACCGACCTGCTCTCCGAGGACGCGCTGATCGCGGCCTGCGATGCGAATACCCGTGCTCTGGCGGTGAGCTGGGTGCAGTGGGGAACCGGGCAGCGCATGGAACTGGAGAAGCTTGGGGCATTTTGCAAGGCACGAGGAATCTGGTTCGTAGTGGATGTCATCCAGGGTCTCGGTGCGCTGGAGTGCGATCTCACTGCCTGCGGTGCGGATATTGCGGCGGGGGGCTGTCACAAGTGGCTGCTTGCACCGGCGGGGATCGGGCCACTCTACATCAAGCCGGAGCGCCTGAGCGAGCTGCTCCCCACCAATGTCGGCTGGAACTGGGTGAATAACCCTTTTCACTGGGATCGGCTGCGCTTCGAGGACGCTCGGCCGAGTGCAGATCGCTTCGAGGAAGGTAGCCCCGGGATACTGGCGACAGCGGCCCTGGACGTGTCGCTTGGGCTGCTGGAGGCCGTGGGGATGGGCGAGATTGAGCGGGCGGTGCTGGCGAGTGCCGCGCGGCTGCGTCAGCTTCTGCGCGAGCGCGGGATGGAAGTCTGCCCCACCGACGGCCACAGTGGGATAGTCGCGTTTCGGCATCCCCGCTACACCAACGACGATGTCCTGGCGCATCTGGATGCGAATGGTGTCTGGGCCGCCGTTCGCTGCGGCTGGGTTCGTTTCTCACCTCATGCGTACCACCGTGCCGACGAGTTGGAGCGTGCAGTCGCCCTGATCCGCGTATAATGCTGCTGAGCCACTATGCTGCCGATAGAAAATAACCTGGCACTCGCCGCTTTCGCCGCGCTCACGGGGCTAGCACTGGGAACCCTCGGGGCGGGGGGGGCGATTCTGGCGCTTCCCGCGTTTAAGTACGCGGCGCACCTGCCTCAGCGCGAGGCCAGCGCGACGAGCTTGCTCGTGGTGGGAAGCGCGGCGCTGATTGGCGGGCTCATGACCCTTCGGCGCTGTCAGAGGGACCCTGGCGAGGCGCGCCCGGACTTCAAAGTGGCGCTGCCCTTTCTGGTGAGTGGCTTGCTGGGCTCCTGGGGCGGGGCGATGGTCTCTAAGTTCGTCCCGGAGCTGGCGCTGAAGCTGCTTTTTGGAGCCGTGGTGCTGGCTGCCGCTGAAGCGATGTACTTGCGCGCAATGGCTCCAGCTCACCCGAAAGAGCCGCGACGCATTCCTGCCTGGATAACGCCGATTGCTGGGCTGGCAACGGGGATGCTCACCGGGCTGGTCGGGGTGGGGGGCGGGTTCTTGATTGTCCCAACACTGACCACAGTCACCCCGCTCTCCCTGAAACGCGCCGCAGCGACATCCGTCTGGATCATCACGGGGAATGCCGCCGCCGCACTCGTGGGTTACATCGGCCACGTCCATATCGGTTGGGGGCTTGCCGGGGCGTTTCTCGCGATTGCGATTGTCGGAATGGCGATCGGCCAGAGGCTGGCACGACACGCGAATCCCAAGACACTTCAGCTCACCTTCGCGGTGTTTCTGGTGATGATTGGGATCGTCACATTTCTCAAGCCGTAGCGAGCTAGAACTGCGAGGCCACGAGGCGCTCGATAATCCCCGCAGCTTTTTCTAGCTCCTCGGCGCTTGTGTAGCGGCCCAGGGAGAAGCGCACTGCCCCTAACGCTCGCTCGCGTGGGACGCCCATTGCGCTCAGGACATGCGAGGGATCAATGCTGCCCGAGGAGCACGCGGAGCCCGACGACGCGCAGATGCCCCAGAGATCGAGTGCCAGAAGCATTGTTTCTCCGTCGGGCTTAGTAAAAGACAGGTTGGTGTTGCTCGCAAGCCGCTGTGTCGGGTGGCCGTTGAGCGAGGCTAGTGGGAAGCGGGCGATAAAGCTATCGCGGAGTGGGAGGAGTCGTGCCGCCACTTCGTCGCGCCACTCAGGCAGGAGAGACACCGCCTTGCCAAAGCCGACAATTCCCGGGACATTCTCCGTGCCGGGGCGCTTCTGGCGCTCCTGGCTCCCGCCATGAAAGAGCGGCGCACACTTCACGCCACTCTTAATGTAGAGCGCCCCGACGCCTTTGGGGCCGTAGATCTTATGCGACGAGACACTCATCAAATCAACGCCGAGCGCCGTCACATCAATCGGAAGCGCACCAAGAGTCTGCACGGCATCGGTGTGAAAGAGCGCCCCGTGCGCATGGGCCAGCGCTGCAATCTCCACAATCGGATTGATCGTCCCGACTTCATTGTTGGCGTGCATCACCGAGACGAGCGCCGTCTTATCTGTAAGGGCTTCAGCGATGAGCTCGGGATGCGTCATACCGTACTCGTCCACGGGTACCAGCGTGACCTCAAAGCCAAGCTCGCGTGCGAAAAGCGCAGTGTCAAGGACAGCATGGTGTTCAGCGGGGCTAGTAATTAAGTGGTTACGGCCCTGCTCCTTGGTGGCCATCAGCACGCCAAGCAGCGCCAGATTGTTGGCCTCCGTCCCGCCTGAAGTAAAATAAATCTCCCCGGACTCCGCGCCAATGGCAGCGGCAAGCGTATCGCGGGCAGCATCTAAAGCCCGGCGCACGGTCTGGCCCATCCGGTGGACAGAAGAGGGGTTCCCAAAGCTCTCCCCAAGGAAGGGGAGCATCGCATCACGCACTTGGGGATCGGTGGGGGTCGTGGCGGCATAGTCGAGGTATAGCGCAGCTTGGCTCATAGAAGAAATTATACCGCGTGTGAACGAATGTAGACAGTCTTAGTTTGGCTCTTCGGGATATTTTTATGCTACACTGACTGGGATGCCTCGTTCTACTCATGCCAACCAGGAGGTTGTTCCGCTAGCGCAGCTTCTCCCCAACCTACGCTGGAGTCCTGAGCGTCAGGGGATTTTCCTCTCCATCTCGCCGGAATCCCGTGGCGTACTGGCTACGAAAGAGCTCCCACCGCCCGATGGCTGGTGGCCCGAGGAGCTAGCCCGGCGAAGCCAGGGAGCGCTGAAGCGTATTGGACGGGTGACTGTGCTTGTCCCCTCTACGATGCGTGTCTGGCAGCGTACTCTGCCGAGATCAGATAGAGACGACGAAACAGGGGAGCAGACTGCACTTCTCCAGCTTCTGGCAAGCTGCAACCCGGCACAGTGGCGCATGCTTGCCAGCCCTCAGGGGCTGCGTAGCCGCGATCTCAACACCAAACAGCAGGCATTTTTCGAGGCACTGATTCCGCGCCCGTTTCGCTTTCGTGTGCGTGACCCAAAGACCTTCAAGATAGGGATGCCCGTCACATTAACAGATGTCCAGCGTGACGAAGTGGGTCTTCGAGTGAAGCTTATTGGGGGAGTTGAGGGCAAAAAACTCAACGAGAAAAACGGTGTCTTCTCGATTGTTTTTCACAGACGGGTCAACAACGAGCCCGAGCGTATTCTTATTCCCACCGTTCTGGTGGACTCTCCCCCAGTGAAGAGTGCCCTCGATGAAAGCGTTACCCGTGAAGTGCCCAATACGCTTAAGCCGCTTCCGGGCGGACTTGGTGCTCTGCGGCAGGTTATTTCACTAGAGGCAAGTGAGTCGCTTACGATAGATGAGCTGGTTGTACGGATTGCTCAGGCCACCCGCCTGCCCCTTCAGGTTGAGGTACGGCTGAAAAATCACAAGATATTTATCCGTGGAGCGCAGGCATCCGCAGGCGAGCTGCTTCAAGCGCTTTGTCTGGGCGCGACGGCGACGGTGCGCGATTTGGGAGGTGTCTTGCTGCTGGTTCCAGACACAATCCCCTTGGATACGGGGCGAGTGCCACTGGAGGAAGCGCTTCTGGAGCGCCGCAAACAGAGCAGTCAAGACGATGCAAAGCCCAACCAGCGCATCACGGCTCTGAAGCCTATGGACTACCTGACTTTTGATGCGCATGACCCAGCGGCACTCTCGCCAGCACTCTTAAAGAAGGCACTTGGCGCTCACAAGAGCACCCGGAGCGAGATGGGAGCCGAGGTCTCCCTCACGGAGCTACCATCGCCCCTTCAAGGTCGTATCACAAGTGCGATTGATGAGATGGCGCGTCTGAGTGACACACCGGGGTACCAGCAAGCGGGGTTGGATATCAAGATGGACAGTCAGAGTGTTCTGGTGGGCTGTCACCCGTGGTGGAGCTTGGTGATTCCTGGGGTGGGGGAGGCCAATGAGAACCCGCTGGTTCCGATACATAACTGGGTTGCCGATCTGCCTGCGCCACCGATGAGTTTTGAAGGACGCGCCCTGCTAGCACGGGCCAGTACCCTGACGGAGGCGCGTGATCTCGCACAAGCGGCGAAATCGGCGGGAGCCCTGGCGCTCTGGCTAGAAGCTCCGCCCGAGGTGCTGATGGTGGCGGCAGAACTGCGGCTCTTGCCTGTTCTTGGAGTGGTTTCTGTGCTGAGAGGCGCACCAGGCAAGCCTGATCTGAATGTGCTGGGCGAGACTTCGGCGCAGTATGCTCACCGACGGCTGGGAGTGATAGAGCCGCCCTGGCTGGATCTGCAAGACCGCGACACTGTAGAGAACGCACACCGGCGGCTGCTCGCTCTTGCACGAGTCGCGGGGCTGGCGGGGATGGTTCTGCGCGATATTCTGCCTCCTGGCTATGGCATGGTTGCCCAACCGGAGCGAGGGCGCTATGTCTACGGCGCGGCGGGTGACCTGGGGTACTCCAAAGAAAACCGGCTCGCGTTTCTAAAAGCGAAGGGCGTTGATCCTGCCGATATTCTCTCGGAGAGCCTCTATCTGGAAGGAGAGGAGCTGAATCCCTTGGTGAAACAGGACAGTGCTCTGGGGGAGAGCTGGCAGCAGTGGCGCACGCAACGCGCGGAGGCGTTTGCGGTCTCACTGCGGCAGGAGCTGAGGCGTGTCGCCCCGAAGCTCCCCACGTTTTTAGAACGTGCGGCGCTCTGGCAGAATGATGGCTGGCTCTACCAGAGCTGCCCGTGGTTTTTGAGCTGGCCTGCAGAAAAGCCGCTTCCTAAAGTTGAGCGACGTGCACTGGGTGGGAGCGCAGTAAAACGACTTGGCTGGCGCTTGCTGGGTCTCAATCCCGACGAAAACCAGGTGCTCCGTGCCTCGACAGGGCAACCTGAGGGCGAGGCTGTTGATTTTTCTGCACACAGCGTGGCAGAGATCGTGAAAAAACTGACCGAAAAGCCGTAGTGAGTGTGGTAAAATCTCCAGGTGAACACTCGTTCGTCATCTTCTTTGCACTCGCATATCGTCGTCCGTGGCGCCCGCCAGAACAATCTCAAGAACTTCGATATTGACATTCCGCGCGACCAGTTGGTCGTGATTACTGGCCTCTCTGGCTCTGGGAAGTCTTCCCTGGCTTTTGACACGCTCTTTGCCGAGGGGCAGCGCCGCTATGTCGAGTCGCTCTCGGCCTACGCGCGGCAGTTTCTCGGTCAGATGGACAAGCCTGATGTGGATCAGATTGACGGCCTCTCGCCCGCCGTTTCCATTGACCAGAAGAGCACGTCGAAGAACCCACGCTCGACCGTGGGAACAGTGACTGAGATTTATGACTATCTCCGCCTGCTCTTTGCGCGTGTGGGGACGCCGCACTGCCCTCAGTGTGGCAAGCCAGTGACTCAGCAGCAGCCCAGTCAGATCGTGGATGTGGTGATGGCGATGGAGGAGGGGACACGGCTTCAGGTGCTCGCACCGATTATTCGGGGGCGCAAGGGGGAGTATAAGAAAGAGCTAGAGGAGCTGAAAAAAGAAGGCTTCGCGCGCGTCCGAGTAGACGGCACGGTCTATGATCTGGAGAGTGTCCCGGCGCTCGACCGCTATAAGCAGCACGATGTTGATATCGTCGTGGACCGTATTGTGGTCAAGCCCGGCGTTGAGAAGCGGGTCGCGGACTCGGTGGAGACGGCGTTGAAGCGCTCCAAGGGCCTGGTCGGGGTGGAGGTTGTCGGCGGTGACGAGCAGCTTTTCTCCGAGAACTTCGCGTGCACGGCCTGCGGCATCTCGCTGCCAGAGATCGAGCCCCGCACGTTTTCATTTAACTCTCCCTTTGGCGCGTGTGAGACTTGCCACGGACTCGGTACGCAGTCCGAGTTTGACCCCGAGCTGATCGCACCAGACCGCGAGATGAGTATCGGGCAGGGCGCGATTAAGTATTTTGTTTATAAGTCTGGGAAGGAGATCATGAGCGAGGGACGCACTGCGCTCTTTGCTGCCGTCGCCAAAAAACTCGACTTCACGATGGAGACCCCCGTCAAGAACCTCACCGACGCGCAGCTTGAGCCACTGTTTAAGGGCATCAAGGGCAACGTCACGATGGAGTCCAAGAACCGCTTTGGGCGCACGCGGCACTTCGACACGGACTTTCCCGGCATCATCGCAATCATGGAGCGCCACTGGAGCGAGACAACCTCCGATTACATCAAGCAGGACTTGGAGCAGTACCGGCGTATCAACCCGTGCCCGGCGTGCAAGGGGCAGCGCCTCAAGCCCGCCGCACTGGGCGTCTTGTTTGGTGGCAAGAACGTCTCCGAGATCACGGCGTACTCGATTGCCGCCGCCGTCGCCTTTGTCGAGGGGCTTACTCTCACGGCGCGGGAGCAGCTTATCGCCCGGCAGATCTTAAAAGAGATCGGTGCGCGGCTGGGCTTTCTGAAAAACGTCGGGCTGGGCTACTTAACGCTGGATCGGACGGCGGGCTCGCTCTCGGGCGGCGAGGCGCAGCGTATCCGGCTCGCCACTCAGATCGGCTCCGGCCTGATGGGTGTCCTGTATATCCTCGATGAACCGAGTATCGGTCTGCACCAGCGCGATAACTCCCGACTCATTGAAACTCTGATCCGGCTACGTGACCTTGGCAACACGATTCTGGTGGTTGAGCACGATGAAGAGACGATGGAAGCCGCCGACTGGCTGATTGATATTGGGCCGGGCGCAGGGATTCACGGTGGCTACGTCGTGGCGCAAGGCCCGCCCAGTGTCGTGAAAGAGTCGCCGGACTCCATCACGGGGGCGTATCTGTCCGGGCGCAAGAAAATTCAGCCACCCGCCGAGCGGCGCAAGGGCGACGGGCGCTTTCTCACTATTGTCGGGGCGCGGGGCAACAACCTGAAAAATGTCACGGCGCAGATTCCTCTGGGCACGATGACGGTGATTACGGGCGTCTCCGGCTCGGGCAAGTCCACGCTGATTCAGGACACGCTCTACCCGCGCCTGATGAACGAGATCTACCGCTCGCACATGGTGCCCGCGCCGCACACGGGGATCAACGGGATTGAGTTTCTGGAGAAAGTCATTGACATTGACCAGTCCCCGATTGGCCGCACGCCGCGCTCCAACCCCGCGACCTACACGGGCACCTTTGATCTCATTCGCGATCTCTTCGCCGCCACGCCCGAGGCGAAAGTGCGCGGCTACGGCCCCGGGCGCTTCTCCTTCAACGTGAAAGGCGGGCGCTGCGAGGCGTGCCAGGGCGACGGCATCCTCAAAATTGAGATGCACTTCCTGCCCGATGTCTACGTCCCCTGCGAGATCTGTAAGGGCGCTCGCTACAGCCGCGAGACGCTGCAGGTGACGTATAAGGGCAAGAACATCAGCGATGTCCTCAATATGTCCGTCGGTGAGGCCGTCGAGTTCTTTGAGGCCGTCCCGCGCATCGCAAGAAAGGTCAAGACCATCGCCGATGTGGGTTTGGACTACATCAAGCTCGGCCAGCCCGCCACCACGCTCTCCGGCGGCGAAGCCCAGCGTGTCAAGCTCGCCACCGAGCTCTCCAAGCGCAGCCACGCCGCGACGATCTATATCCTCGATGAACCCACCACCGGCCTACACTTCGCCGACATCGAAAAACTCCTCACGCTCCTCCAGCGCCTCGTAGACGCCGGAGCCACGGTCTTGGTGATCGAGCACAACCTCGATGTCATCAAGTGCGCCGACTGGGTGCTCGACCTCGGCCCCGAAGGCGGCGACGGTGGCGGTGTCATCGTCGCCACCGGAACACCCGAAGATATTGCAAAATGCGAAACCAGTCACACCGGGCGCTACTTGAAGAAGATGCTGTAGAGTGTTGCTATGGCAAAAGTATTGGTGACGGGTGCGGCGGGAGTGGCGGGGCGCGAGACGGTGCGGCAGCTCCTGGCGGCGGGCTACGACGTGCGGATGGCGGATGTGGGTGCGCCGCCCAAAGATGCGAGCTTTGAAGGCGTGGAGTTTATGCGCTGCGACACGCGCTCGCCGCAGGATGTGGAGGCGGCGGTGGAGGGCTGCGACGCGGTGGTCCATTTAGCGGCGTGGCACTGTGGGCACATTCCTCCGGTGAGCGATGCGACGATCTTTGCGGTGAACGTGGACGGGACGTTTTATGTTTTAGAGGCGTGTGTGAAGTTCGGGGTGAAGACGGTGGCGTATGCGTCCTCGATGGCCTACGGGCACGGCGGGGTCTACTCGGTGACGAAGGTGATTGGGGAGGATCTGTGCCGGACGTGGCACCACCGCACGGGCAACCCCATCACGCTCTTGCGCTACCACGACTTTGTGCCCAAGCCCTATCTGGCGTTTGGGGAGAAGCTGCTACGCAACGGGGTGGATGTGCGTGATGTGGCGGCATCGAATGTGGCGTCTATTGAGCGCGGACTGGAAGGCGGCTTTGGGGTCTTGCGCTCCGTGATCCACACGAACCACGGGATGCCCGCCGAAGTGGGAGAGGATTTCACGACGCACGGCCTGGCGTGGTGCGAGGCGCAGGTGCCGGGAAGTGGGGCGCTGATCGCAAAATACGGCATCATGTTCCCCGAGCGGGTCGAGCAGCACGACATGAGCGAGGCGGCGAGCGTGCTCGGCTGGACTCCCAAAATCAGCTTCGTCACGTTCCTCCAAGACCTCACCGAGCGCGAGGCACGCGGCGAGGACATTCGCTCACTCTGGGCTCCGGGGCAAACAATTCCCCTTTCCCAGTGAGGAACGAACGCCCGGGAGAGGGGCTAGGGGAGAGGTTCTGGCAGCTAGGGGAGGGGTAGCTTATTGAGAACGGCGAGTGCCTCGCTTAAGGAACGGTCGGAGGCATCGAAGACGATGCTCTCGGGCAGTTTTTTCTCCCGGGTAACCTCGTGCCACTGGGCGAGAAAGTGACCCAGGCTATTGGGTCGCGACGATGTCGGGACACTGAGGCGGCGCTGAGTCGGAGAGAAACTGCGGGTATCGCGGCTCAGGCGGGTGAGCAAAATGCCGGGGGAGGCGGCCTTGAGCGCAGAGAGCAGGCTGTCGGCGAAGGCATCGGCGGCATCCTGACGTACCCGGTAGAACGGTTCCCAGAGCCCGCGCGAGGGGCCGTACCACTCCGAAATGGGCGTGGAGACACGACTAAAGCTGATAAAGCTCACCATCTGTATAGGGAACTGAACCGAACTACTCGAAAGCTGAGCATCGGTGAGGTCCACGGGGTCGGCACCTTGCTGGCGCAGGCACGCGAGGCGCAGGTTCTCGCTGTAGCCCAGAATTTCCCTCCAGTTCGCCTTCGTCTCGTCGCGCTGGTAGCCGGTGGGGTAGAGATCCGTGAGCACGAGCCCAGCCAGCCCGGGCGTTGCAGCAAGTGCTTTGAGGCGCGGCAGGACGGCGGCCTGGCTCTCCAGAGCATCGGGGCGCAGGTAGATCGAGGAGCGCTTTGGCTCGACCGTTATTTCCGTCCCGATGGTGGCACGCAGGGGCCGTACAAGGGCCTGCACGGGCAGTCCCTCGGCCTTGCCTGCCTTCACTGCTGCTGCCAAAAGCCCCGCGTCGTCTAGCCCCACTTGTACCCAGAGTGCTGTAAATCCCTGGTTTTTTGCCGTAGTGACCGCGAGCTGTGCCTCGCTCTCGCTTTGAATCGCGACCGCGAGTGTGCGCGGGGGGCTGTCTTTGGGGGCCGTAGGAAGCGCGGACGTGGTGCGGGAACGAAATTCCGCGCCGAGCCAGCGCACGGGAATGGGGTCGTAGCCAGGAACGAGTAGCTCCAGCTCGGTTCGTGGGGAATAGAGAATCTTCTCGGTGTTGAGGGGCGCACGGTTCGGGTCGCCGTTGTTGTTATTCTGAAACGCGGCGATCTGCTTGTCCACTTGCGCCCGCAGACTGGGGGAGAGCTCGCTCATCCGTACTGCCAAGGGGCCGGGTTGCCCGTCTTTCTCCTGACGTGCGAGCCGCTCCGCCAGGGCAGCATCGGGGCGATTCGGGTCATCGTCGGTCCACTGGAGATAAGTTGCTTGCAGTGCGGCGGCGGCTCCGGTTCCCTCACGCGCCCGGTCAAGTTCGGCCTGCGCCGCGCTTAACCAGTCCTGAATAC
>NZ_JAYUPA010000237.1:0-5734 GCF_043760365.1 Armatimonas sp. | reverse complement strand
CCAGCCGCCCGATCTCACAGACCCGGAAGCGCATTTCCTCCATCCCGGCGTAGTCGGCGTAGTAGCGCACGGCAAAGTCCGGGGCGGTGGGATAGCGCGTGCGGCGTGGGGAGAGAAGCTCGTAGCCCACGCTGCCGTCTGCTTCTTGCACGGCGATGGCATAGTCATGGTAGATGAAATCATCTACAGGGACGCCGCCGGCAAAGCGCGCGGCACCACTGGCGACGGCGGTGAAGACGAACTCGTTGTCGTGGCGGACAATGGCCTCGGGGAAGAAGCTATCCACGACAGCCGGGACTTCGGGCAAGAGCGTCGAGCCGCCCGTGAGCAGTACTTCGTCCACTTTCCAGTCCGGCGCAGACTCAGCGAGCTGCGTTTTAATGTCCGTGAGCGCTGTGCGAAGATCGTCGTAGAGGCCGCGTTTGGTCATGAGAGCCACGAGTGTCTCACGGTCGAGCGTGCGCTGAATCCCCCGCCAGGAGATCGGGGTGGAGCCGCCGGTGCGGCTCACGGACTCTTTGGCGCGCATCACCTCCCACTTGGCATCGTAGCGCCCGGCGGCGATATCCTCAAAGCCGGGGAGCAGCTCCTCCATCAGCCAGTAATCCACATCGTCGCCGCCCCGGCCCACCATGTGCTTGGCCAGAATCGGCGCCGCCCCGGAGGCCAGCACGCCCGGCCCGAGGCGAATCACCGCGAGGTTTAGCGTCCCCCCGCCCCAGTCCACCACCAGGAGGGTTTCGTCGCGAGCCACGTTCACCCCGTAGCCCAGCGCGGCGGCAATCGGCTCGTCAATCGTCTTGAATGTCTTCGCTCCGAGGCGCTTTGCCAGGGCGCTCAGCTCCGCGCGGTAGGTCTCGAAGTACCCGACCGGCCCCGAGATAGTGAGCTGCGTCAGCTTCTTATCGCCGAGTGTCTCCCGCGCCGCCGTGATCAGCTCGCGCAAAAATAAATACGCCGCCTCCCGTGCGGGGATGGGCCTGCCACTTGCCTGGGCGACAGTTTTATCGGGGGTCTGCGCCAGCGCCCGTTTGAAGCTCTGGGCAAAGCCGGGCGCACCGCCCTCAAAGTTGTAGGCCAGCGCCGCCTGCCCGATCAGTGCCTCGGGCTCCGTTACCCAGAAGCGCGGCCAGAGGCGACGGCGCTTCTCTCGCACAAAGACACAAGTCGGCACCAGAGTCGCTTGCGTCGTCGGCTGCTCCCGCGCGATGGCGGGCAAGGAGATCACCCGGATATTGCCTTCCTCCACCACGGCGATCACACTGTTCGTTGTCCCAAAATCAACAGCAAGTTCCACGGGGAGAGTATACCGCCACACGAACGTGGGCGACTCCGATTTCAATCGGAGCCCAGCTCCGTCATTGTCTGTTTCTTCCTCCGCGCTCAGACTCGTCAGGCTCCTGCGTGGTTGCAGATTGGTGTCTTGGTGCAAATTATACTTGCTTTGAAAGCTTGAGTATGGTAGACTCCACACCGACAATCTCATAAATTAGTGGCGATGACGAGGCTAGTAGGCACGTTTCGGACTTTCAGAGAGCAGCGGGTTGGTGCGACGCTGTAGACGAACGTGACGCAGAGCGAATATGCTTTGCAGCGAACTCCCCTCCGAGCCGAGGTGGTGAAGCGGTTTTCAAACACCGTGTGTAGTCCCTCCGGGTGCGCCCGAAACAGCGCATCGAGTGGTCGTTTCCTTCCGACACTCCCCTACTTGTGGGGGCCAGGGGGGCGGGATGACAATTCGGGTGGTACCGCGGGAGCGTGCTCCAGAGAACACTCTGGAAACGCCTCTCGTCCCGATCAAACAAGCACGACGGGACGAGGGGCATTTTTGTTTTTTGCCTCCGTCCATAAATTTAGAGTCTGCGGAAAGGACGAAAGAATTATGGCAAAGATCAAATCAACGGGCGCGAAAGCGGTCCTGGAGTGTATGCGACGCGAGGGGGTGACGATCATGTTCGGCTACCCTGGCGGCGCGGTGATTCCCTTCTACGACGAGCTCTACCACTGCGACTTCATTCACCATGTTTTAGTGCGCCACGAGCAGGGCGGCGGGCACATGGCCGAGGGCTACGCCCACGCCACGGGCAAGGTGGGAGTGTGTCTGGGTACCAGCGGCCCTGGGGCAACCAACCTGGTGACCCCAATCTGCGACGCCATGATGGACTCCATTCCTCTCGTGTGTCTGACGGGCCAGGTACGCACCGAGGTGATCGGCAAAGACGCGTTTCAAGAGGCCGATATCACTGGTATCACCATGCCCATCACCAAGCACAACTGGCTGGTTAAAGACGCGAACGAGCTGCCGCGTATCATGCACGAGGCGTTTCATATCGCCCGGAGTGGTCGCCCTGGTCCCGTGCTCGTGGATATTCCCGTGGATGTCTTCCGTACCGTGATCGAGTACGACCCCGACGAGGCGCAACAAGTGAGCATTCGCTCCTTCAAGTCGGACTTCAAAGTGCACCCGCTCTCCATCCGCCGCGCCGCCGAGCTTATTGCGGAGGCGAAGAAGCCAGTGCTCTATGTGGGCGGTGGGGCGAAGGCTGCTGGGGCACACGAAGAGCTGCTGGAGCTCGTGCGCCGCACCAATATTCCCGTCACCACGACGCTACACGGTCTGGGGACTTTCCCGGAGAACCATCCCCTGAGCCTTGGAATGCTAGGCATGCACGGAACGGCCTACTCCAACTACGCCGTGCATAACTGTGATCTACTGATCTCGGTGGGAGCACGCTTCGATGATAGAGTTACCGGCAAAGTCTCTGCGTTTGCTCCCGATGCCAAAGTGATCCACATGGACATTGACCCCGGCGAGATCAATAAAGTCCGCCGCGCCGATGCCTCGATTGTGGGTGACTGCAAGGCCGCGCTGACCGAGCTCCTCAAGCTTGTCAAAGAGGCAGGCGACTTCTCGGCGTGGCACACGGAGATCGGGAAGTGGAAGGCGGAGTTCCCGCTCGAAGCCCCAGACGGCACAGAGGATGGCATCATCCACGCGGAGTTCGCCATCCGTGAGCTGGCACGCCTCACCAACCACGATGTCACGGTGGTCACCGATGTGGGCCAGCACCAGATGTGGGCGGCGCAGCATTTTGGCACCCGCAAGCCCCGGCAGTTTATTACATCGGGTGGGCTGGGCACGATGGGCTTCGGCCTGCCCGCCGCCATTGGCGCATCGTTCGCCTCGAATGGCAAGGAGCCGGTCTGGTGCATCTCGGGCGATGGCTCGATCCAGATGTGCATTCAGGAGCTGATGGTCGCCAGTATCTACAAGCTGCCGGTGAAAGTGATGATCCTCAACAACCAGTATCTCGGCATGGTGCGCCAGTGGCAGGAGATGTTCTGGCAGAAGCACTACTCGTCGGTGAACCTGGAGCAAGCCCCAGACTTTGTGAAACTGGCCGAGGCCTACGGGATTCTGGGCCTGTTCTGCGACAAGCCCGAGGAACTGGAAGCAACACTGAAGCGCGCTATGGAGCACGATGGCCCCGTGGTGATGGACATCCGGGTGGCAAAAGAGAGCAATGTCTTCCCGATGATTCCGTCGGGCCAGACGATCAACGAGATGATGGTGCGCAAGCCCGAGCCTCTGCTCGCCCCGCCCAGTGTCTGCCACTTCGAGCCCAAGGACACCCGCGTCCCCGATCCCAACGAGGTCGTGGATGTCGCACGGTAAGTGTCTCTCCCTCGGTTTCGTCAATGTCTACTTTATTGACAGTGGCGAGCCGGGGGGTGACTGGGCGCTGATTGACACGGGGCTCCCGTTGCACTTCTCGACGATTGTCAGAGAGGCGCAGCGGCGCTACGGCAAGATCGCGCCCACGGGTATCTATCTCACGCACGGACACTACGACCATGCGGGAAGCGCGGCGGCGCTCGCGGCCTACTGGAACATGCCGATCTTTGCCCACGAGGCGGAGCTGCCGTTTCTGACGGGGCAGTGCGACTATCCCCCCGCCGATCCAAGCTCTTGCGGTGGCTGGCTCTCCCTTGCGTCGCGCTTTGCCAGCACGCATGGCAAAGACCTGCGGCCCTTTGTCCAGCCACTGACCGAGGGGCCTCTAGGCTGGGACGTCATTCCTCTTCCCGGTCACACACTTGGGCAAGTGGGCTTCTGGCAGGAAGCCACACGGACACTGATTGCGGGCGATGCTCTGATGAACCTGAAGCTGGATACCTGGCGACCGCGCCGAAAGCTTACCTGGCCACCACAACCGTTTACGACGGACTGGTTCGCCACCCGTAAGAGCCTGGAGACGATCCTAGAACTGCGCCCTCAGACACTCTATTTTGGCCACGGCGATCCTCTGCTGAATGCACCGTTGGACGAGATTACCCAGTGGTTCGCGATCGCTCGAAAAGGCCGCTATATCGGGGAGCCCGTGCGCACGGCCCCCGATGGCAGCCTGATCATCGCACCTGCCACCCAAGACCCGGCGAAACAACTCGCCAAGACCGTCGCGCTCGGGGCGCTGGCGGCAGGTGCTTATTTTCTTTTGAAACGCAAACAAAACTCATGACAGAAACACATACGATCACCGTTCTGGTAGAGAACCGCCCCGGCGTCCTCGCCCGCGTCTCCGGCCTCTTTGCCCGCCGTGGCTACAATATCGAGAGCCTCACTGTGTCCATCACCGACGATCCCAATGTCAGCCGGATGACGCTGGTGGTGGGGGGCGATTCGGATATTTTAGAGCAGATCACCAAGCAGCTCCATAAGCTACTTGATGTGCTAAAAGTCTACGACTATGTCAATACGCCGATGCTGGAGCGTGAGCTGGCTCTGATTAAAGTGACGGTTACCCCCGAGCGGCAAGTCGAGCTGATCCAGCTTGTGACACAAGTCTTCGGCGGCAAGATCATAGACACCACGGATAAAGTCTTTGTGGTAGAAGTGACCGGCGGCGCGGAGAAAATAGACGCGTTTGAGAAACTCATGGAGAGCTACGGCATCCGCGAGCTGGTTCGTACGGGCCGGATCGCGCTGATGCGAGGCTCACGGACCGTTTAATTCCATGCACTACCCGGAGTTTGATGCACTCTGTCACGAGGTGGCCGGTAAGCTCTCTGAGCTGCGCCGCCTGACGATGGAGACCGTGATTTTGACGGACGATCAAGAAGCGCTGCTGGCGGAGCTAACCCGCCTGCTGCGTCTCACCGACGCCGCGTCGTCCCAGCAGATCCACTCGCTTCTGGGCGATACCACCACGCCGGACAGTGCGTTTCTCGCCGAGCTACGTGACGAGCTGCCGCTGCTGGCATCACCCGCGGTGCGTATGGCCCTCTCCCCCCGCTTCGCGGCCATCTCCCCCGGCTCGTTCCTCACCATCCCCTCTTCCCCTAGTGCTCCTTCGTCGCGGGAAGAGGGGCTAGGGGAGATGGCTTTCCCCCTGCGTGTCCCCCTCACTAGTCACGATCCCGCCGTCCGCTTTGCCCACTGCGGCATCAACGGCGTCTGGTGGGCCATTGCAATAGATAACAATACCGCCCTGCGCTTCGACAGCCGCGCCGACCTCGACGCCTACCTCGCCATCGAGTGGCAGACCGAGCGCGAGAGCCACATCCTGCGCTGGCCTCCCGAAGAAGCGACGACGCCCACCAGCCCTCCCGAAGTCAGCATTCCCGAGGGCATGCTGGAGCTGACCTACTGGGACATCCGCCCTGCCTACCCCGATGACTTTCGTCTGCTCTTTGCTCGCGATGCCGAAAACAAGTACTGCCTGATCGTCACCGA